>NZ_JAUBPO010000062.1:0-46222 GCF_036700785.1 Microcoleus sp. S28C3
TGATTGCTGGTATTTATAATTATGAACTTTCTTTGAAGATAAATTAGCGATCGCCTGAGAATTTCGCAAGAGGTCTAATATCTCCTTTCTTATTCTGTTAGAGAGGGATTTTGTTTGACTATTGATCGGTTTAAACCGAGTATGCAATGAATTTTTAACGCTGATTTAGTATCTTAGGCAAAGTTGACTTATGAGCGAACATCGCTTAGCTGAAAATGTCATTGAGCGGCCTCGTGGAGGGTTGAGGATCAGCTCAAGAAAGGTAAAAGGGCAAAAAACATCTCTGGTAAAACTAACTGAAGAAGCTACTACAGATGGACTGCTTAGCCCCTACTTAATTAAGCCTAGAAACAAGACAAAATGGTTTTCCGATTGTCTGGGCCCGCTGTACCAATGGCTGCAATCTCATGTAGGTCAGTATTGGGATGATGTTTACAGCAAACTGTGTCAAATTCTCGATATCACTACTTTATCCGGTCAACATATTGTCTCTCACGTATGGGGCTATGTGGAACGGAATGCTGTGTTAATTGATGGGGTTCCTTATCGAAAAAAACGTGGATTTCATGGTACAGATCTTCCTCTTGGTTATTGGTACAAGCAACTTTATATCCATCCTGAGACTGGAATTCTTTGTTTAGCTAAGAGAATTCCGAAAGTACCTAAAAAAAAGCCAGATGATTTTGTATTCGTAGATGCTTATCATCATTATCGCAAAATAGATGATTTGTGGTATGCGTTCGAGCTAGCAGATATTGAACCCTTGGCAATAAACACAAATAAATCTTCTGTGAACCGGGAGAAGTACGTTGCGAGCAAACGTCAGTGCAACAAAAAACAAATTAAGTTAATTATGGAACAAATAGCTAAAACTAAGGACTGAAGTCCTGACTGCAAACGAAAGATGTGAAAGTGGTGAGGAAGGAGAATTAAATTATGAAAACTACAACTATAATTTACCGATCGCCCAAGGAGATAGACAGTCTAATTCATGCTTTCCAAGAATGCAGCTTGCCGCGAAGTCAATGGACTCACGAAGCGCATTTAACCGTTGCTCTGTGGTATCTGTTTTATGACTCCGAGCAAGAAGCAATCAATGCGATTCGCAATGGCATTAAACGTTACAACTCGGTTCAAGGAATTGAAACCACACAAAACAGCGGGTATCACGAAACGGTAACGCTATTTTGGGTGCGAAATGTTGGCCGATATCTCGCCGATGAAAGTCACAATCGCTCGATCGTACATCTGGCTAACGGTTTGATTGCAAAATATGCCGATTCCCTACGGGATAGCTCCGCTTCACGCACTTTACCATTTCGCTATTACACCCGCGATCGCCTGATGTCCTGGGAAGCCAGAAATAGCTGGGTTGAACCCGATTTGAAGCCTCTCGAATCCGAAACAGCCAGGGATTTCAATCCATCGCGGAATGAGGCGATAAGCACAAAATATTAGTTAACAATCAAAATGGGAGATTGTACAATGAATATGAATGCAGCCGAGCGCGATTTACGTTTGGAAATGCTCAACAGTCTGCTCACCACTCCTCACCGTCTATTAGAAAAAGTAGCAGAAATTCACAAGTTAATTATCGAATTAGACCCAATATTTTACGGTCATTTAGCAGTGTGGTATCAACGTCACGGCGACGTGCGCGATCACAAGGAAGTTTTTGCCGGAAACTTGCTAACTTCGGCGCTGACGGAACACCGAGATGCCGGTTTTATGATGCTGCAAGAGTTTCCTCCCTACGAGGTTTCGCGGATTGTGGACTTTATGAAGCGGCACCAGAATAAGGTGCCTCGCAGCGCGCGCACTGCTGTTACTCGCTATCTGAAATCGCGGGAAAAGAATTCGCAGTTTTTCGATCGCGCCGCCATCCGCAACCGCAAGGCGATGAAGCATTTGTACGCAACGCTGCACGTCAAGCCGAGCGATCGCGCTAATGCTATTCTGTTTAAAGACAATCCGCCGGAAGACTCTCTGGCATTCGTTTTGAAGCAGTTAGCAAAGGCGGCGACACCTGCGGAACAGGCGAATTTGATTGTTGAGTACAAGATTCCGTATACGATCGCAGTTGGTGCGATCAAACAGCTAACGCCAACGGTTTTGGCCGCGCTGATTAACTCGATGTCGCCGCAGGAAGTCATCAACAATTTGAAATCGATTCAGTCGCGCGGCGCGATGGATCACCCGGAAGTCAAGCAGTTGATTGACTCGAAGTTGGATGAAGCGGCAAAGTGCGATCGGGTTTCTGCTTACAAAGCGAGTGTTGCGGGTGCGGGCGCGAACTTGGACGCAGCAACGGCGGCGAAGCTGGAAGCGGTGACAAACGAACAGGTGAAGAAACGCGGCAAGATTGCGAAAGCAACTGGTTTGTTGATTGACAAGTCGGGTTCAATGGAAAGTGCGATCGAAGTCGGGAAGCGTCTCGCTGCTTTGATTTCCGGCATTTCCGACGCTGCACTGTTCGTTTATGCCTTTGACACGATGCCGTATCCAGTGCAAGCAAACGGCAGCGAATTGACAGACTGGGAACGCGCTTTCAAGCACATTCGCGCTGGCGGCGGCACAAGTTGCGGTTGCGCGGTGGAAGCAATGCGAATTAAAAAGCAGGTTGTCGAGCAATTCATTATGGTAACAGATGAAGGCGAAAACTCTTCACCTTACTTCGCGGATGCTTATCAGAATTACTGTCGCAGTTTGGGGGTAATTCCTGATGTTGTGATTGTGCGAGTTGGTTCTTGGTGCGAATATGTCCAGAAGCAATTGAAGGACAAACAAGTATCGGTGGAAACCTTTACGTTTGCGGGTGATTATTACTCCTTGCCGAATTTAGTGCCGATGTTGAGTCGTCCTTCGCGCTTGGAATTGTTGATGGAAATTCTGGACACGTCGCTGCCTGTGAGGGATGATAAGTAAATTGTAGGGTGCGCACTGCGCACCTTACTTATTATATGCTAAAATTGGCACGGAGCTGAAGGACAAGACACTATGAAACTAGCTGAAGCTTTAATTTTAAGAGCTGACTGTCAAAAAAGAATGGAACAACTGCGATCCAGATTGACAAGAAGTGCTAAAGTACAGGAAGGAGAAGAACCTCCGGAAAATCCCCAAGCACTGATGAGCGAAATAGATGCTGGGGTGCAAGAACTGGAAGACTTAATTAAAAAAATTAACAAGACTAATTCGCTGACAACTCTGGAAGAGGGAGTGACTTTATCGGATGCTTTAGCCAAGAGAGATGTTCTCGCCCTCAAGCGCGGCATCTACAATTATGTAGTTGACGCAAGCGCTTTGAGGCAAGACCGCTATACTCGATCGGAAGTCAAATTTTTCAGTACGATCGACGTTGGTGAACTGCAAACGCAAATGGATCGAATGTCTAGACAGTATCGGGAGTTAGATACTAAAATACAGCAAGCAAACTGGAATACTGAACTTATTGATTGAGCAAGTTGGTAGCCAAACCAATAGAAGCGAGCACAAAACCCTGCCAATTGGGTTAAGTTGGCACCAGCCTTTTAAGCTGGCATGAGGGGTCATGCTAAAACCTCACAAATTAAGCCCAGTATTGTTACAAGGGTACAGGGCATTGTTAAAGTTACTACCGCGTGCAGGTCTATTGATATTGGTGAGGGTGGGTTAGGGGTTTCTTGCTCAATTGCAAAAAATATTGGGAATTCCAGTATGATGTCAACTAAGATTACATACACTGAAGCTGAAGCAAATTTAAAAATCTGTGCGATCGCGCTGTTGAAACTGGGGAGGTAATAGTTATTACTAGACCGAACGGCAAAAATGCGGTTTTGATTTCTGAGGCAGAATTAGAAAGTTTGCTAGAAACGCTTTATTTGCTGAGGTCGCCTGCCAATGCAACTCGTTTGTTTACAGCATTAAAAAGAGCTAAAGCAAGAGTCATTCAACCTCAGACACTCGATGAAATTTGCAAAAAATTTGGCATTAATGAAGAGGATGATACTGAAAATGAGGTAGCGATCGCCAGTTAAACCATTGATGACCGAATCACAATCTTCCACTATACTCTAAACTTGGGAGGAGCAGTTGTTGACTTCAATATTAATCAAAGATTTAGAGGGATAATAAGTAAATTGTAGGGTGCGCACTGCGCACCTTACTTATTTTTAGGGTATCATAGACCTGACGGGGTTGTCACCCTGTCAGCTAGCGCTCAATATTTAAATGCTCTATCATTTTGGCAAACACCTAATGAGCAAAAAGAAACCTGAACCCAGACAAATAATTTATGAAAGTCCAAACCGTCACCCCTACGCAGCAAAGGTTGGAATCATCTTGGATAAAGGATATGAATTACCCTTTCAGGGTGAAGCGTGCCTTTTAGTTGATGATAAGTCTATTGTCCGTATATTACCATCACAAGATGTGAGCCAGTTGGGGAGTGAAAAGCCGCAAAAACTAGATGTATACGTGGAAGGATTTGCGACTGCGGGTGAAGCTGAACAGAAGGGATTAAAGCTCTCATTGGCTCTGCTATGGGCAGCCGTATCAAGGAAGCATCCACTTCGCCTTGATTATCATACTCCACGACCTTGTATGGTATACGATCGTACCAAAGAGAGCGGAAGTGGATGTATGGTAACGGCAAGTTTCACCGTGGTTATGAACAGCAGCAGAATGGTGCAGCTTGTCAAGGAGATATTTTCAGCTAATATTATTGATGTTGATGAAAAACTCTTAGTATCAATGGAGCTGTTTGCATCTGCCAGACTCGAAACTACTGAGCGTGCTCGATTTGTTGGACTGGTCTCTTCCCTTGAACCACTCGCCCAGCAAGAAGCTTATGAGAACGCAGAACTTAAAGAGTTAGTGAAGAGTTTTGTCGATCAATTAAAAACTACCTCTATTCCCGACGATATTAAATCGTCACTCATAGGTCGGATTAATGGCCTAAAGCAGGAATCAGTTTCTCGAGCGATTAGGCGCCTTGTCAAGGAACATTTTCCTGAAAATAAAGATGCAGTTTCTACGGTTGAAGAAGCTTATGACATTCGGAGCAAAATTTTGCATGAAGGTGCTTTTGATGCAGATTTGGCTCAAAAAAGCAACGAGATTGAGGATATTATTAGGCAAATCTACTCTCGCATCCTCAAATTAGAGTTGTATGTTCGGCCAAACCAATAAGCAAGCGAAAGTTATCTTATGTGGAGCAACTAGATCCCCTTGAGGCGGTGTTGGAGTTTCGAGAAAGAGTTAGAGAAAATTTAAGGGGAAGTTGAGATTTAATATCAATCTTTACTACCAAACATCTCCCTCAATATCCTCAAGCGACAACTTTTTACCTTTTTTAAATTATTCTCTACTTTGAGCAATAATTTCTTGTAATTCTGGATTAGCGATGGATGACACTAACTGGGAATCCGCAGCAGCCAAAGCCGCGCGCAACTTTTCCGAAGTGAGTGCAGGATATTTTTCTAACACCTGCTGTTCCGTCCATCCCGCAGCAAAGAGGCCCAGCAAGAATTCTACAGACAATCGAGTTTCTGGCGCTGCTGGTTGACTTGTTGAAGCTTTCGGGTTTGGATGAATGAGCTTTCGCCAGTCCATTGTTTTACTTAAACGATTGGGGAAGATTCCGCCGATTATACTGCATTTGGGTACAGTAAAAACACTGACCTCGTTGACTGACTTTGTAACAGTGCCACCGCAGGTCATACCATTTTAGATTTTAGATTTTGGATTTTAGATTGGGAATCACTGATGAGTTAAGGGTTTGGAGTTTGGCTAGAGTCACATTTTTTTTGAACTGGTGTCATTTCGCGGTTTTGCGATTAAATTGTTATTACGATCGCACTACAGCACTTTCTTATAGAGTAGAGTGATGGGGTAGCGACGGGGCGATCGCCCTTTTTCCTTTTGTCCGTTTAAATACCAAACCGCGTTAGCGAAGCCCTCGAAGAGGATCGTACTAAATCTCAACCCACTGTGTAACCCACGGTGTAGCCCACAATACAACTACTTTAACTTCTTAAAACTATGGGAAAAAAGTCGAAAGCCAAAAAATCCCAGGTCAAAAAACCCAGTTTGCTCTGCCAGCGACTGCAAGAAGCTCTCGATCGAGGCAGCAAAGTTTGGATTAAAACAAATAATAGCAGTTTCGGCGGCATCCCGATTAATCTGTTCGGGGAGTTTGCGGAACTTTTGGTAATAGTTCCCCCTCACGAACAGGCGGAAAATATCGATGCTTACGGACAAGTTACGTGGCTGATTCGAGTCTCTGATATTATTGCACTCGCTTACCCTACTGAATACTGGTCTAAAGATAGATTAGAAAGTTTGCTGCCACCTGATGCAGTTACTTCCGAAGTAGGAGATTCACTGTAAGGCGCGCAATGCGCACCCAACTTTTAGCGGAGTTGTATTTGGTAAGGTGCGCAATGCGCACCCTACATTTCCTATTTTTTAAGCGGTTTTACGAACGAAAATATACACCGCTCGGCTCAATTTTTATCAATTTAATTAGTTGTTGCAAGCTGAAAGTTGGACTTTACAGTTGCCGCCATCTAGTTCGCTGCAACCGGCGAGAGCTTGAGCTTCTGCTGCTGCTTTATCGTCGCCCCAGCCCGCACCTGCTCCTCCTTTGCCTACTGCGATCGCTCCACAATTATTGCTATTAGATGTCAGCGGTTCGCAGTCGTTAGCACCTTCGCTTTGTTCATTGCAGACGGCTACTGCTGCGTTTAGCGCTTCTTTCTCTGTAGCATGATCCCAACTAATACCAGTGGCGTCAGAAGTCGGAGAATAAGCAGTAGCTCCATAGGTGTCCTGAGCTTTAGCTACCTGGACTGAGCCAAAAAGAGGAAGTGTCAAAGCTGTCACTACAACCAACTTAGAAAAGAGCTTTTGCAGCATATTTACTTGAGAAATCTACAAGGTTAAATTTGGAGGTTCGCTCAATATTAGATTAGGATATTCATTCCTGTCAACACTCTTTACAAATATTTATATTAGTTAAATTAAAAGTGTGTTCTGTAAAAAAAAGTAAGATTACGGAGGTCAATTCAGTGGCAGATATCCGCAAAATCCTCAGCCAACTCGCGGCTAAAGAAGGGCAGCTACTCGATACCCAATTCCTAGCTCCCTGCGTGCGCGGGGGAAGCGTGCGGATAAGGGTTAGCTCAATGATTTATACTTTTCAACCGCAGCCGCGAAACTTTGAAGGATGGGCTATTTTTGAACCAATTAATGAGAAAATTGCTGCGGTGATTGAGGAGCCGAGTTTGCCGCAAGTGGCAGAGTATTTGCAACTGCTCGTACCCGTTCGCTTGCAGTTGGCTTGCGTGCTGCAAGGGCAAACTTGGCTGGCTTATCCTGTTAACGAATCTGATGCTAAACAGCGCACTGGTGTTGCGAAACCCGTACCAGTTCATTTAGTAACTGAAGGTTCGCAGTTTGAGCCGATTGTTGCGCGGTGGGACGGTCATTGTTTGTGGTTTGAAGAGATTGACAGGCGCGCCGCTCCGCTGCCGTCTGAGGAATTGAAAGCAGCTTTGAAAAAGTTGATTTTGCCTCAAGATGTTCGCTTTAAAGGGATGACGCCAGAAATGCGAACTGTTTACGGATTGGTGTCCCAAAATATTAAAGATTTCGATCCGAAAGTGCGGGAAGAAAAGCGCTTGCAGCGGGCGTTGAAAATGGGCGGCGGTGAATTGCGGGATTTTTTCGATCGCGAAAATTATTGGCTGGTTGAATGGACTAGCGGGAGTGGAGAACACCACACTTCTGCGATCGCCAAAAATGACTTGACAGTTATGAGTGCGGGCATTTGTCTCAGCGGATTGGACAAAGACTTCGACTTGCATTCATTGGTTGGAGTCGTCGAAAATCGATAATTCTTGATTACCATGAGTATATTTTTTCACGAACAACTTTACAGAAGTGCCGCAGTGATGTCGCTGGTAAAAAATTTCCCGGTAACGGTGTGCGGCGCGGGCGCTTTGGGTGCGAATATAACAGAAAGTCTGGCGCGATCGGGCTTTTGTCAGTTAAAAGTCATCGATCGCGATCGCATCGAGGAACGCAACCTTTCCACTCAACCCTATTATCGATCGGACATCGGCGCATTCAAAGCCAAAATTCTCGCCAACAACCTCTACCGTGCTTTGGGAGTCAGCATTGACGTTCACTCAAAAGAATTGACGCCTGCAAATGCCGATCGGCTGCTGGTTAACAGCGCCACAGTCATCGATACTTTTGATAACAGTATCGGCCGACAAGCAGTCAAGGATTACTGTGCGAGTGTGTCGATTCCCTGCGTGCACGTCGGATTAGCTGCGGATTACTCCGAAATAATTTGGAACCAGCACTATCGGGTTCCTTCAGCGGCGAATGATGACGTTTGCGATTACCCGCTGGCTAGAAACTTGGTAATGCTGACAGTTGCAGTTGCCTGCGAAGTAATTGTTACCTTTGCTGCTACCCAAGAGCAACAAAATTTAACTTGCACGATCGGAGATTTTGCCGTTAAGCCACTTATATTGTAGAATGTCGGTTGACTGTTGCCAGAAACCCGGTCGAGATTGGATATGTCCATCCCAGAAACCCGGTTTCTCACTCTCAAACAATCGTCAAACTTGCAAAAAACGCTTGAAAATTTAACAGGGAAAGTATGGCAGGATCGCAGACTTTTTATTTTGTACTAGCAATTCTCGGTCTATTAGTTTTGACTGGCGCAAATGGAGCCAACTATGCAGCGGGCGACGCAGTTTGCCACACTAATGATTGCCATAGACCAGAGGTGAGACACCATAAAAGGATTTTAAAATGCGGCTCGAAAGGGCACGATGTGAAGAAACTGCAAAAGTTGTTGAACGCGCGGGGCTTGTCCCCACACCCGATCGTAATTGATGGCGTTTTCGGTCCGACAACCGAAAATGCAGTGAAAAGATTTCAGCGGCAAGCTCATATTCCTGTAGACGGAGTTGTGGGAGGCAAAACTTGGGACAGACTGTTTGCTAGTTCGTAACTTGAAGCACCGGACAACAAAGGTTCCTAAGTCATCATTGCTAATCATTAATCGCTGCGGTTTGTAGTTGGACAGATAGCGCATTTTGTGCAACTACAGACACAGAAGCTTTAATCAACAATCAATCGCATATCTAGATTGCTAATGAATGAAGTTTTAGATTTTTGGTTTGGTCCATCGCACTCTCCTGAGTTTGGCAAAGTCCACAAGAAATGGTTTGAAAAAGATGCGGATTTTGATGCCGAAGTGCGATCGCGCTTTTTGCAGCAATACGAACTAGCTGCCTCCGGTCAACTCGACTCATGGCAAGATTCCCCCGAAAACTGCCTAGCATTAATTCTACTGCTCGATCAATTTCCGCGCAATATGTTTCGCGCCACACCTCAAGCCTTCGCCACAGACAGCAAAGCTTTAGCCACCGCCGAATACGCTGTTAATCACAACTTCGATCGCGAATTGCTGACTGTACAAAAATTGTTTATTTATCTCCCTTTTCAACACAGCGAAAACTTAGAAAACCAGCAAAAATCTGTGGAACTATTTCGCCAACTCAGCGGCGAACCCGACAGCGATTCACTCATTGAATACGCGTTGCAGCATTTGAAAATAATCGAGCGTTTTGGGAGATTTCCCCACCGAAATCAAATTCTCGGACGCGAAACAACCCCGGAAGAAGCAGAGTTTCTTAGACAACCCGGTTCGGGATTTTAAAGCGCGATCGCAAAACCTCGCTCGTTCTGATATATTCGAGGCTTGTAGAGGCAGTTTTAAGCCGCAATCAGAACCAACAGCAGACAATCTCTCTACCAAATTCGCTGCAACCCAACGCATCTCAAATTGAATAGTGAAATTAGAAAAGAAGATAAATTCTTGATTCAACAAAAAGTATACGAGGGTGAAGAATTTATCTACCGCCCAATCCTCACCCCCGATACTGCACCCGGTAAATCCGGTTGTTCGCTTCCTCAGTAAACAGCAAACTCCCGTCAGGTAAAACCAGCAAACCAACAGGCCGTCCCCAAGTTTTCGGGCCCGACGGATCTGTCAGAAAACCAGTCAGAAAATCCTCATAATAACCTTGAGGGCGTCCGTTCGCCGCATTAAAAGGTACAAACACAATTTTATAACCAGTTCCAGAGTTCCGATTCCAACTGCCGCGAAACGCCACAAACGCCCCGTTCAGGAATCTTTTGGGAAACGTTTTGCCGTCGTAAAACTGAAGCCCCAAAGCCGCCGAATGCGCCTGAAACAGCACGTCCGGCATTAATGTTTTAGCCGCTAAATCAGGTCGCTCGCTCGTACCGTTTCGGACGTGGCGCGGGTCGAGCAAATTCGGCTTAAAATAAGCGTAAGGCCAGCCGTAAAATTCGCCTTGACGAATTCTTGTCAAGTAATCCGGCACCAAATCATCTCCCAAACCGTCGCGTTCGTTGATTGTCGCGTAGAGTTGATTGGTTTTTGGGTGAAAATCCAATCCCACCGGATTTCGCAAACCGGAAGCAAAAATTTGCGGGTTCTTGCCGTCCAAATTCATCACTTGAACAGACGCCCTCGGCAGCGGTTCGACATTTGCATTAGACTGCGATCCAACTGATACGAAAAGCTTGCTATTATCTGGGGAAACGACAACATTCCGCGTCCAGTGTTGGTTATAGCCGCCGCCCGGTAAATCGGCAATTTTTTGACCGCTACCTGTCAATTGTTCCTGCCCTTTTGTGTAGGGAAATCGGCGGACTTCATCGGTATTTCCGAGGAAAAAATAGCGATCTGCAAAAGCCATGCCAAAGGGAATATTTAACCCGTTTTGGGTACTTGCAAAAGTTTTGCGAACCTCAGCAACGCCGTCGCCGTTGCCATCCCGCAGCAGCGTAATCCGATTCTGCCGGGTTTCTGTTACCAAAACATCGCCTGTGGGCGTCAAAGCCAGCCATCGGGGAGCGTCTAAATTGTCAGCAAAAACGTTGACGACAAAGCCAGGAGGCACTCGCAGCACTGGCGATGCGGGAATCGGTACTACTTGAGGGGATTTCGAGGCGCTTTCGCTGGCGAAAGGCTGCGGCAAAGAAGTTGCAACAATGCGGATTGGCTGTGGCGAAAGCGGTTTGGTCGGTACAATTTGACTTGTCCCAACCTTTGTCAGCGGTGCACGGGAGGGAATTTGCGACAGGGGGCCGTTGCCACCAACAGGAGGGGCGATCGCATCTGTAGCCCGATCGCACGCAATCAGCGGCAGCAGCAGAATTAGCAGCAAGAAACGCAGGTAATACATAGCAGCTATTTCTCAACAATTGCTGGACAATTCTATTATTCTAACTGTTATTAAACAGCGAAGCCACCGCGCACGCGGTGGCTTAATTTTGCTTACTCATACCAGTTGCAAAAAAGAATGCAACTGTAGGCCCGCGATCCAAACCTTGAGCTTCATCAGTCAATAGATTTTAGATTTTAGATTTTAGATTTTAGATTTTAGATTGAAGAAAACGACCCACTGATAAATCCGGTGGCTTGCGAATTGCTTTTGGTCATTCGCAATTCTCTAATCGAAAATCGAAAATCGAAAATGGTATAACCTAGCTCTACCAAAGTCCTCTCACAGGAGCCGGAGCCGGAGCCGGAATCGGACGGGGAGCCGGAATCGGAGCCGGAGCCGGACGCGGAATTGGAGCCGGACGCGGTACCGGTGCTGGGGTCGGACGCGGTGCCGGTGCTGGGGTTGGGGGACGAACCACCGTTGTGGCTACCACGTCATAATCGGGGATCACCGCGATATTTTGTATCTGAGATCCGGCTACGGTGGCTCTGACTTTCATTCCCGGTACGAGGCCAATAATTCTCAGGACGCATCTTTGAATCCTGAGAGTCCTGTACGGCGCGTTTTCTTCGCGAATTGTTACTACGTCGCCGACAATACTTTTGACAAAACCGATAATGGTTCGAGTGTTTGCTGTTGTGGTGGTCTGCGTTTGGGCTATTTCAGTTGCAGGGTTAGCCATCGCAGGATGCACGGAAACGGCCGAAATTAGCACGGACAGGGTTGCACCTGTCAATAATTTGATTTTCTGAAGACGCATTGAAACCTCACATTAACTGCTATTGAGGGTCGGGTTTGCTTCCGCTGCGCGAAAGTCCCAACCTCTAGACCTTATCTAGTTTAATCCCCAGAGTAGGAAATTTATGACAATCTCAAAAAAAGATTATCGAACAAGTATTAAAAGACTAAATTATACATTATAAGTTCCCGGTTTACAACAAGTTCAGCGGTTCGCAACTCTAGAGTGTTGGCGTGATATATTGAGTTTGTTCGATCGAGCGTTGCAGTTGTTTTAAGCCAACCTAACTGTTACTGCTGGGCGGGCAAATCTCCCAAAAGACAGATTGTGCTTGCTGGATGCAGCACCCCCATAGTTTCAATTCTCGATCTGCAGCCGGCCATTGCTAAACAATCAAATTAGTCGGAGGCAAAATTTAATCATTTTCTTGCATAATTTACGCATAAACCGGGTTTTTTCACGAAAATCTCTCACAGATCTGCACTGATCCCCTTATATAAACCCAGTTTTTTTGGTATTATTGTCTAAGCTTTGTATTGAGTTACAAGTTATCAGTTGTGGAATATAAGCTAAAAAATGCGTAGCATTGGCAGTGAAAAAGCCATCTCAAAACTTTAGTGAGCGGGTGCAGTTTGCGGATAATTACATAGGAACTTTGTAGGAACTGCTGGTGAGGAGTGTAGCGAACAAAAAAATGGTGAACAGCAAATTTTTATTTAACCAGCTAATTGTGCTGAGCTTGAGTGCAGCGGCGCTGTCGGTCGCCCTACAGCAGCAGGCGACTGCCGAACTGATGCCTAATTCAAGTCATAGTGCGATCGCAGCGGAGTCGGTCAAGTCCGATCGCAAATTGCCGAATCTCGGAGCACCAGAATTGCCGCCATTGGGAGAACCATTTCGGCATATTCCACAGGAACCCAAACCTCCGGTAACTCCAATTGAAGAAGTGCGTTTAGTGCTGAAATTGCGAGAACGCCGCGTCTATCTTTACCGACAAGATAAGGTGCAAGCCAGTTTTCCGGTTGCTGTCGGAAAAGGCGGCTGGGAAACTCCTACAGGCAATTTTAAAGTTATCCAAATGATCAAAGATCCAGTTTGGCAAAATCCTTGGACAGGAGAACTTATTCCTGCTGGGCCGGACAACCCATTAGGGAGTAGGTGGATGGGGTTTTGGACGGATGGCAAAAATGTGATTGGTTTTCACGGTACTCCGAATCCAGAGTCGATCGGGGGGGCGGCTTCTCACGGCTGCGTCAGAATGTTTGATAAAGACGCACAGGCTTTATTTGAGAAAGTCGCAGTTGGTACACCGGTGATAGTTGAGCATTAGTTATTAGCAAGTATAAAAACATCAATTCCCGGCGATTCAAATCGCGGCTACACATACAAAGTCCGCCTACGCGGACTGAGAAATTCTTCAGTCCGCGTAGGCGGACTTCGTTTGTATAGTAGCGGTTTCAACCGCCGAGGGATCAAGGGGTGTGGTTTCAACCGCCGAGGGATCGAGTAACGAACCCGGATTTGACCAAATATTAGATCGCACCTTGGCGGCTGGTTGGATAGTTGAAAAGCGATCGGGCATTTTCCCCGTTGGTACCGCATTTTGAATACCGCACCAATGTCAGCACAGAATTGGCTAAAGATTTCTTTACCCTCCGGATCGGTTGTGCGACTCAATGATAATACTAAAAGATTAAGGTAACAAAAAAATAGGTATCAGCAGCTATTGCTTGTAGTAATGGTGAAGCTGACTACCATATATCGTTAATTTAACAGGAGTTAGGCTCGCATGGACTTAAAGCAAAGGTTAGCTGATTTAGAAAAACGCATAAAAACTAATTATCAAAAACTCGCTAAGTTCCAAGAGAGGCTTGACTTCGCAGCAGGCGTTGCGGAACAGTATGATATTGAATGTCGCATTCGGAAGATTAGAGAAACTATACGCGATTCTCAGACTGAGTATTGGGGACTGCTGGTGCAAGAAGCATACACTTGTGAATTGGCAGAAGTGGATGCGAGTAATGCCATCATTGAGGTTGTGCCGAAAGTTGAACAAATTGTGAACAAATCCAGTGCCAACTATCCCGATGACTTGATGCGGAAGTTGCAGGAGATTCTCGACACGCTAAATGAACAGCATACACCTGCCGCAGCTAAGCTGATAGCTGCTCTGCCTCTTATACCTGGGATTCTGTCTTGTGAGATGGAACTTGGTACAGAAATATCGTTGACAAGCGTATTTGAGGGAATTAAAAAACTCTTAAAAAAAAAACAGTACCACTAGACTCACCAGTTCCACGCACACTACCAGAAATTGAGCCGGGTAGTCCTCAATTAATTTCCCCAGAAGCATCAGTTGTACGCTCACAACTTTATCAGGCGATTGAGCAACCAGGGGCATTAATATGCGTAAAAACTTCCAGACACAGGGACACAATCTATTTAATAGCCAATGAAATTATCAAGGAGCACACTCCGAAAGACTATGAAGCAGTTGGCGTGAACTTTCAGTGGGCAAACGCTGCTTTAACCAACTCAGATCAGTTATGGCAGTGGTTCTGCACCAAAATTACCAGGAAACTTAAGCTAAAAAATACACTACCTGAGTCTTGGGAGGGAGTAACACCGAGCAACAACTGTAGTAACTACTTTGAAACATACCTGTTACCGAAAATCCCAACTGCCCTTGTTTTGGTCTTGTATAACGTGGAATGGATTCTTGAACATCAAGCGATCGCAAACGACTTTGTTAGATTGCTGGTATTTTGGCATAATAATGCTGCGAACAACGATAGTTGGAAGAAACTACGGCTGGTAATTGTGCATTCTCAAGATATCAGAACCAATCGGGAGTTTAATGTAGGATTTGTGATTGATTTTCCAGAAGCCGAAACGGGACAATAATGTTTCGATTCGGTAGGATTTGTATCAAGAGTATTTTCACAGTTAGTGGAGGATTAATAGATGTACATATTATCAGGAAATTTGCCCCCTAATTCCCCCACCTATGTCGAGCGGGATGCAGATGAAAACTTGTATCAAGCCTTGGAAGATGGGCAGTTTTGTTATGTCCTGAGTTCGCGACAAACTGGCAAATCAAGTTTGAAAGTCAGAACAATGCAACGGTTGCCAGCAGAAAAATTTGATTGTATTAATATTGACCTTAATAATATCGGCACGGATATCACGATAGAGCAATGGTACGCAGGAGTTATTGATTGTCTGGCAAAAGGTATAAATCTCCCTGATTTTAATTCAAAGACATGGTGCAATCTTCATAGTCAACTGTCGCCGGTGAATCGATTGAGTAAATTTATTGAAGAAAAATTGGTTCCTCATTCCAAAAATATTGTCATTTTTGTAGATGAAATCGACTCGGTTCTCAGTGATAGTCTGAAGGGCAAGCTAGATGATTTTTTCGCATTGATTCGAAGTTGTTACAACCAACGGGCTAGTCAATCAGAATTCCAGCGTATAACTTTCGTGCTGTTAGGGGTAGCCACTCCCTCAGATTTGATCGCCGATCCAAACATCACTCCGTTTAATATTGGTACGGCGATTGAGCTTAAGGGCTTTCATCGAGATGAAGCTAGACCTTTGCTTCAGGGATTAGAGGGGAGAGTTAGCAATCCGCAGGCGGTGCTGCAAGAAGTCTTAAATTGGACAGGTGGGCAACCTTTTCTTACCCAAAAACTTTGCGATCTTATTGTACAAAATGGTATCGGGGTATCGGGAGTAGGAGGGTTGGTGCAACAGTGGATCGTCCAAAACTGGGAATACCAGGATAACCCGCAGCATTTGAAGACTATACGCAAGCGTATTGTTCCCGGTCGCTATGACCCCGATTTCATTGTTCACACTATCTCCAGTCTGCAAAGTGTACATCAATTACTAAAGCTATATGAGCAAATATTATATAATGATGAAATCCCTGCTGATGACAGTTATGAACAACAAGAATTGCTGTTATCAGGGTTAGTTATAAAATCGCAGAAAAACTTAAGAGTTTACAATCTGATTTATCCACTAATTTTTAATTATAAATGGATTAAAAATCAGCTAAGCTGGGTTGAAGAGCAGATAGCTTTAGTGAAAGCCGATCAATTTAATCAGATGTTCAGTAAACGACCTTACCGGACGAAAATAGAGGAATGGCTTACTAATAATCGACCCCAATCCAAACTGTTGACTGGAAAAGATTTAAAGGAGGCACTCGAATGGGGTAAGGATAAGACATTAACCTCAGAAGACGAGGAATTTATAAATGCCAGCCTAAAATGGAAATATCAAAAAAAACGGAAGTTAAAGTTATGGATTTTTAGGGTAATTTTATTGCTTTTGCTTGTGGGTATAGGTCGGTCTGGCTACTGGCTTTGGTGGCATATTAAAGATGTGAATGAGCCATTGAGCGAAGGTGAGCGGACTCTCTTTAAGGGTATTGAAAATTCCAATCGAGATAAAGGTATTGAAGCTTTAAAAAAAAATAATTATGAAGAAGCTTATAGGTTTTTTGACAAAGCGACAAAAGCCGATCGTAAAGATCCAGAAATAGAAATTTATTTCAATAATGCCAAAGCCTTGAAAGAGCAGAAATCAGGAAACAAGGAAAAGAAAGAATTAGTCACTCTTGCAGTAGTTGTACCTCTGGATACTAAAGACGAAATCGCTCAGGAAATCTTGCGAGGAGTTGCACAAGCACAATATAAGTTCAACGACAAAAAACAGAATCGGTTCTTGAAGATTCTAATAGCTAAGGATGGGAATGACCCCAATCAAGCAAAAAAAGTTGCTAAAAAGCTAATAGAAAACCAAGATATTATGGGAGTGATTGGACACAATACCAGTAAAGTTACGGAAGCTGCACTACGTGAGTATCAAACAGGTAAGCTAGCTCTAATCTCCCCCACTAGCACTAGCACTACACTCCCTAGCACTACGCTCACTAGCGCTAAACCGGAGAGTCAGGTTTTTTTCAGAACCGTGCCAAACGACACAGAAACTGCTAAAAAATTAGCGAGTTATGCTATAAACAACAACTACAAAAAAGTTGGTATTTGCAATAACCCTAAGAGTACATATAGTGGGAGCATAACAAAGGCGTTTAAAGACTCTTTTGAAAAAGAAGATAGAGAAGTTGTAGGAGATCCGATTGATTTGACATATCCTGCACTGGATGCTTCTGGCGTAGTTGCAACAATGCTTAATAATCAAGCTAATGCTTCTGTATTGTTGCCAGACACAGAGAGTATTTCTGTGGCAATTGAAATTGCCAGCGCCCAGGAAAAACTAAGCCAGTCTGGAACCAAAAAGCTACAGCTACTCGGAGGGGATGCTTTGTACAATCCACAGATTTTAGAAGGCGGAAAGGCTGTTGAAGGTTTGGTTTTAGCTGTACCTTGGTTTCGAGATCAAAAAAATTCAAAAACATTTGCTGCTGAAGCTAAGAAAAGATGGGAAGGGGATGTTAGCTGGCGCACAGCAACCAGTTATGATGCGACTCAAGCTTTAATTAAAGCTCTGCCTGTGGATAAAAAACCCTCCCGCGATGCTGTATTGAAAAACCTCCAATCTATTAATCTTACACCAAATGAAACTTCAGGAAGTCCACTAAGTTTTGTTAACGGTGAGCGCCAAGGCCAAAAACCAGTTCTCGTCAAGGTATTTAAAGGTAGTAATGGCCTCGATTTTAAACTGGAGAATGAGTGATAATTCCCGGCGATTGAAATTGCGGTTATACATACAAAGTCCGCGCAACACGAGACTAATAAATTTCTTAGTCCGCGTCGGCAAACTTCGTTTGTATAGTAGCGGTTTCAACCGCCGAGCGATTTTGATATTAGATAGATTGCTGGTATTTTTCCAGCAACTCCGGGATGTAATCGTAGCCGTCAACACCGATCGCCGGAATGATGTTTGCTCGACTTCTAGCCAAAGATTCTTTAAAAGATTCTGCCCCCATTTGACCCCGCAAAATAATCAGCAAACCCGCCGATTGGCGCCACTCCGCTGCCCCAATTTGCTCCAAAGTATACATCGCCAAACTGCCAGCGAATATCGCTTGTTCTAGTGCGTTGATTCTGTAATAAGCTTGAGCCAAATAAGCCAAATTCAGACCTTGCAAATACAAGTCGCCCGAAAATTGGGCAGCTTGCCAACCTTTTAGCAAATATTCGATCGCACCTTCAGCATTTTCCAGGGCAATTTTCGCGATACCGAGACTGCTGGAACAAAAAGCTTGACTTTGCCTGTCTCCTAATTTTTCCGATAGCAACAAACCTTGTTCCAAATAACCGATCGCACTCTCATAAACCTCCGGTTCCACCTCCTCCAACTGCCGCGCTTGAAACACTTCGCTGTAACCCAAATTAGCCAGGGCATTTGCCTCGCCTTGGCGTTCTCCCGTTTGTCGTGCCATAATTAAAGCCCGCTGGCTGTAATTAATCGCTTCTTGATAATTTTTTTGAGCAACATAGTTGCGGCTGATGTGATTGAGATTGGCAACTTCGCAAGCTTTGTCTCCTTCCAGACGGGCAATTTCCAGCGCTTGCTTGTGCAGCAAGATCGATCGCTCGTAGGCCCCAGCCGCCTGCATCGAATAACCAAGAAGCGTCAGAATCCGAGCTTTCGCTTGAGTGCCTTCAACTCGCCGCAGCGGTTCGTCTAAATAATCCAAAGTATGGCGCAGAGCTTTACCATCAAAGGAAGCAAAAATTCCGCCGTAAAGCGGAAAATATTCTCGCTGAGAAAAAGCGCGCAAAATTTGCAAAGTTACTTGAAAACAAGCATTTGCCAACTGTTCCCCGCTCTTGGTAGAATTATTAAACCCACTAGCTAGCTGACTCCAAATTACAGCAAAAGTAATGTAAGTAGAAATTGAAGCTTTTGTTGACACTTTGGAATCGTAAACTTGCTTGTCAAACCATATCGCTAACGCCCGCTGCAAGCACTGCAAGATAATCGCTAATTCCACCAATCCGCCTAACTCTAAATTCGATTGCTTGGCTGCGAATTGAACAACCGATTCACCCAGCGCAATAGTATTCAAAAGATCCTGGGGAAAGGGACTATTAACTTTTTTTGCCCAAAAAGCCCAAGGCCCATTTTGTTCGGGACTACCGGCAAATCCTAGCTGCTGCGGCTGATAAATCCAGCCGACGAGTTCCGGTTCCAACCGCTGCCAAGATTCTAAACCTTTGGCAATACCGGCGGTGATTTGCTGCAAATCTCGCTCGGTTTCGGGATTGGCAGTTTGCAGCATTTGTTGGTGCAGAGATTTTGCCAATTGCTGCAATTGAGCCAGAGTTAACGGATGTTCTTTATTCGGATCGATTACTTGCAACAATGCCAGGAGGCGGCCGCTAGATTCGGCGGTAAGGATTTGTTGGATTGAGGATGCAATTTCGCGATCTACCCGGTTATCTTTCTGCCAGCGTTCCCATTCTCCTTGGATGGTTTTGAGAGCTCGGAGGGTACGATTTGCCTTTGCTTGTTTGATTTCGTCTTTCTCATTTCTGAGTTGATTTTCTGCGGCATCAAGGCGTTCGCCGAAACAGCGTTCAAAGATTTCGCCGGTACCGGTGCCAATGTCTTGCACCAGCATTTGATAGACTTGTTCTTTAGAGCGAATTTGACCTTTGAGGGTCATTTCGACAATTTTGTCGATTAGGGCTAAGTAGCGATCGCGCAATGAGGTAGATTCTGGCATAATTTATTTTTAGTTAATAACTTTTTATGGACAGCGCTTGCAGCTTGCACCATTTCATGCTGCTATTTAATTTTACAGCTCCTCTGGATTAATGCCCATTGCTCTGAGGCGATCGGCTAATCGATTTGCTCGCTGACTTTCTAATTCTGCTCGCTGACTTTCTAATTCTGCTCGCTGCCTTTCAAACTCCTCTGGAGTCAGAACCCAATCGCCACTGACATCGTACCAACGCAGCCACAACCTCGAACAACCTTGATAACAACCTTCCCACAAACCTATACCTAATTCTAATTCCGGTATCCAGAATCGCGGCTCGGTTAAAACTTGTTCGCGGTAACGATTGCCAATCAAACGAAATACTCTCAGTTGATTGTTGTACCGACTGAAAACAAAGTAGTAAGGAATCTGCAAAATCTGTTCGTAAACTCGCCATTTAGTAGGCGGTTTATTTGGTGTTTCTTCTGTGATTCCTAAATCCTCATCTTCAGTCCCAGGTGACACCAGTTCCACTACTACCAGAGGACTGACATTTTCTTGCCACATCACGTAGCTGAGGCGCAATTCGTCACCTCGATAAAATCTCGGAGCCCCCAATACGACAAACCAATCAGGTCTTTTGTACCAATTGAAATGGTTAGAATCGTAGTAGAGATTGAGGTCTGTCGCTATAAATATTTGTTCTGGTGGATGGTTGGCGGGGCGGCAGGTTAGACGCAGCAGTTCGGGTTGAAATTCGTGAAATTCGTCAGGCAAACCGGGTTCCTCCGGGTCTTCACTGGGTAAATCATACATCGTAGGGAGGACTTTTGTTTGCGAAGGTTGCGAATCCGGTACGTACATCGTCATAAGATTACCCGGGCTAGACGGCTTGAGGAGATTGAAGCGGTACGGCAATTGTAATATTATAGCGGTTTTCCGTTGAATCAGCTAGATGCCTGGTAATTAATAAGCGGTAATTGGTAATGAGTAATTGATTTGAGAGCGCGAGGCTATTTATTTAAATCCCAATCTGAGGCATAATTAGATTGCCGATATTCTCTAGTTTTTTGTGATTTTAAACAGCAATCCTCTATCAAAAAGCAATCCCATCTTAGAAGCACAAGGATTAACTCGCCGCTTTGGTGGTTTAATTGCTGTAAACGATGTATCTTTTACAGTTCAAAAACACGAAATTTTTGGATTGATCGGCCCGAACGGTGCTGGCAAGACCACTCTATTTAATGTAATGACTGGACTGATACCTGCCTCTAGTGGCACTCTGGTTTATCAAAATGAAAATATTTCCCAATTGAAGCCTTATCAAATTGCTAATAAAGGTATTGCCAGAACTTTTCAAAATATTCGGTTGTTTGGGGAACTTTCTGCTGTGGAAAATGTGGCGATCGCCCGACACATCCACAGTCGATCGGGCAATCCAGTTTTATCGGTGCTGGCAGGGATTTTCGGCTTGCCAGCATCTAACGCAATGGAACGCAAAACCCAGCGAAAAGCCTTAGAATTGTTGGATTTAGTCGGATTGGGCGATCGCGCGGGCGAACAAGCCAAAAACTTACCCTACGGCGACCAGAGGCGCTTAGAAATTGCCCGCGCTTTAGCCCTAGAACCGCAAATACTCTTGTTAGATGAACCGGCAGCGGGGATGAATCCCAATGAAAAGCACAAATTAAGCGAATTTATCCGAGAAGTGCGCCAACAATTCAATTTAACTGTAATATTGATCGAGCATCATGTACCGCTAGTTATGGGATTGTGCGATCGGATTGCCGTTTTGCATTTCGGTCAGCTTATTGCCTTGGGCGAGCCTGCTGTTGTGAGAAATGACCCGGCGGTGATTGAGGCTTATTTGGGAGATGAAACTTAGATAAATTGAAATTATGTCATCTTGAGTCGCCGCGTAATTGGAAATCATGTCTACACACACAAAGTCCGGAGGGTGCGCGGACTAAGAATAATAGTTAGTCCTAAATGTATCTGCCAGCCTTCATAGGACTTCAGCTATGAACCTGGCGTAATCGCGGAATGACTGACTCGCAAACTGCTGGAAAAAAAACAGTTTTTTATTAAAAATTAAGTCACACAAAATGCAACATACCCCACCCGAAGTAGCGCAAAATATCCTCTTGGAACTAAAGAATATTTGTGTAAATTACGGAGGAATTCAAGCCCTGCGAAATATTAATTTAACCGTGAATGCGGGGGAGGTTGTCAGTCTCATCGGCGCTAATGGTGCGGGCAAAAGTACCACACTCAGGGCTATTTCCAAAATAGTTAATATAAAGCAAGGACAAATTATTTATACCGGGCGCGATATTACCCGCCGTCAAGCTCACGAAGTTGTAAAATTGGGAATCGCCCACAGTCCAGAAGGGCGGCGGGTTTTGGCGCAGCAAACGGTGTTGAGTAACTTAGAATTAGGGGCGTATATTCGATCGGACTCGGCGGCCGTAAAAGCCGATTTAGAGCGCCAATTTGAGATATTTCCGCGCTTAGCAGAAAGACGCCGCCAGCTAGCAGGAACCCTCAGCGGCGGAGAACAGCAAATGCTGGCGATCGCCCGCGCGCTGATGAGCCGCCCGAAACTGCTATTATTAGACGAGCCTAGTTTAGGCTTAGCACCCGCGATCGTCAAAGAGATTTTCGCAATCATTCAAAACCTCCGTTCCACAGGCGTTACAATCCTCTTAGTCGAACAAAACGCCAGTTTAGCACTGCAAATTGCCGATCGGGGTTACGTACTAGAAGCTGGTAATATTACCCTCACAGGTATTGGAACGGATTTGCTAAACGACGAGCGAGTCAGGAGCGCATATTTAGGTTGACTTGGTTAATTCTTGGAATCTTGACCGCTTTCTTTGAAGCCGTCAAAGACGTTTTTGGCAAACAAAACCTCAAAAAAAGTGACGAATATGTCGTCGCTTGGTCTTTCTCATTTTTTTCAGTCATCTTTTTGATTCCCTGGGTACTTTATACAGGAATTCCGCCATTAAACTCTCAATTTTGGATCGCCCTACTAATCGGAGGTAGCATCAACGCTGTCACAGCCCTCCTCTACATCAAAGCCATCAAACTATCAGATTTATCCCTGACACTACCGCTGGTAGCTTTGACACCATTATTCATGTTGGTAACTTCACCGTTAATGGTCGGTGAATATCCCAAATTTTTTGATTATATTGGCATTTTACTAATCGTAGCAGGCTCTTATTTATTAAATATAAAAGAGAAATCTAAAGGATATTTAGCTCCATTCAAAGCACTGCTGAATGAACCCGGGCCAAAATTGATGTTAATCGTCGCATTTCTATGGAGTATTGCCTCAAATTGTGACAAAATAGGAGTTACAAATTCCTACCCTATTTTTTGGGTATTCTCTTTGTTCGGTACAATGAGTGTTTTGCTACTGCCAGTTTTATTGTACAAAACCCAAAATCCAGGGCGACAAGTTCTCAAACAATTACCAATGCTAGCTGCTATGGGGTTTATCAATGCTACTGGAGTAATTTTTCAAATGCAAGCTTTGACATTAACTTTCGTAGTGCGAGTGATCGCGATTAAGCGTACTAGCGTGTTAATGGGTGTATTGTTCGGTCATTTCATTTTTAAGGAAAAAGATATTAAAGAAAGATTATTAGGGGCCGGAATCATGATTTTGGGAGTTTTATTTATCAGTTTATAGGTTGAGATTTCGGGGACTTTGACGCTCATTCTCCCCCCGAATGTAGGGGCGTTGCCCCCGTGCCCGCCCTCTCTCGGTTGGGCGGGGATGTCTGGGTGAGAAACACGCCCTAGCCTCTATTGATGTATAAGTCATGTTATACTCAAGGCGATCGCACTTTCTCTCACTATTTATTAACATAAAAAAAATTAATGCACAAAATAGCCGCCACACCAGGAGGTTGGAACCCTCAAGCAGAAGGAGTAATTTTTATTCAGCAAACCCCAGCACCAATAGTATTTATTAGTGCTGCTGACACCGACATTCAAACTCTCGCAGCCGCCGCATCCAAAATGCCGGCAGCATTCCCCAAACTGCGCGCAGTAAACCTGCTTCAGTTGCAGCAACAACTAACAATTGACACCTATGCCGAAGAAGTTTTAGAACGCGCAGAGGTCATAATCTTAAGACTGTTAGGAGGGCGTTCTTATTGGTCTTACGGGCTAGAAATTCTGCGAGAAACTGTGCAGAAAACTAACGCATCACTGATTGTAATGCCGGGAGAAGACAGTCCAGATCCCGATTTAATCAGCCATTCAAATGTATCGCTATCAGCAGTAAATCAACTGTGGCGCTACTTTACAGAAGGCGGAGTCCAAAACTTTGTTAACGCACTAAAATTTGCCGCCGATACTTGCTTGAAAACTGCTTACAATCCACCCCTACCTCAAACAGTTTCCCGCGTGGGAATTTATGATTGGACAAATCTTGTGGGGCAGGCATCTTGCCTGCCCTTACAAGAAGATAGCAGGCAAGATGCCTGCTCCACAATACAAAATAAGTTACCCGATAATTTATTAAATTTACCAACTATAGCTAAGGTGGGAATTTTATTTTATCGCGCTCATTATTTATCAGGAAACTTAGCACCCATTGATGCACTTTGTCAAGCTCTATCAGAGCGAAACTTAGTACCGATTCCCGTCTTTGTGTCTTCTCTGCGGGAACCAGATTTGCAAATAGAATTGCTGGAATATTTTCAACCTAAAGAATCCGAACCAATTCAATTATTGATCAACACCACAAGTTTTGCAGTCTCCGGTTTCAGCAGTCAAGAACCGGAACAAAACAGCTTAAAATCCTTAGACGTTCCCGTATTGCAAGCAATCTTCAGCGGTGGCGGTTTGGAACAGTGGGAAACGGAACTTCAGGGACTTTCGCCGCGGGATGTGGCGATGAATGTAGCATTGCCGGAAGTAGACGGAAAAATCATTACTAGGGCTGTTTCTTTTAAAGCGGTACAGACTTGGAACAGCGAACTAGAAACAGATGTAGTAGGCTATGTAGCAGCGGACGATCGCATTCAATTTGTAGCAGATTTAACCGCGAATTGGGTGAAGATGAAACAAACCCCAACCGCCAGCAGACGCATCGCCATAATTCTAGCAAATTACCCTACTCGCAACGCCCGCTTAGCCAACGGGGTCGGCTTAGATACGCCCGCTAGCTGTGTCGAAATCCTCAAAGCTATGCAGCAAGCTGGCTATCAAATTGAAAACATCCCCGCCAGCGGCAACGAGTTAATTGAACTGTTAACTTCGGGCGTGACAAATGACCCGGAAGGACGCGAATTGCGGCCTGTTCATCAATCTTTGGATTTGGCTGAATATGAAGAATATTTTGCTAGTTTGCCGCAGGAAGTACAGGATGGAATTTGTCAAAGATGGGGGCTGGCCGAAGGTCATACACAAGGTAGGGACACGGCATTGCCGTGTCCCTACTTTCCGATTCCGGGGATTCAGTTTGGCAATGTGTTTGTGGGAATTCAACCATCGCGCGGATATGAACTTGACCCCGCGTTAAATTATCACGCCCCAGACTTAGAACCAACTCATAATTATCTAGCTTACTATTACTGGCTGCGAGAAAAATTGGGAATTGACGCTATAATTCATGCTGGAAAACACGGCAATTTAGAATGGCTTCCCGGTAAAAGTATAGCCTTGTCTAACAAATGTTATCCAGAAGTGGCATTAGGCGCGATGCCGAACTTTTATCCGTTTATTGTCAACGATCCGGGGGAAGGTTCCCAAGCAAAAAGACGATCGCAAGCTGTGATTGTTGACCACCTGACACCGCCGATGACTCGCGCCGAACTCTACGGGCCTTTGCAGCAGTTGGAAACCTTAATCGACGAATATTGCGAAGCCCAAAGTTTAGATCCGTCCAGATTACCGATGATTCGCGATCGCATTCTAGCCCTCACCAACAAAGAAAACTTAGATAAAGACTTAGGAATACAACTAAATAAATCGGAATTTACCGAATTTATCACTCGCACAGACGGCTATCTTTGCGAACTCAAAGAATCCCAAATCCGCGACGGATTGCACATTTTCGGTCAGTGTCCCGAAGGTAGACAGTTGAGAGATTTGATAATTGCGATCGCCCGCCATCCCACCAACGGGCGATCGGGCATAACCCGCGCCCTAGCAGAAGACTCAGGCTACGATTTCGATCCCTTAACCTGCGATCCAACGTCGATAATTCAGCACCGCACAGCAGGCGATTTAACAGCAGAACTCGAAGAAAAAGCCGCTGAATTAGTAGATAATTTAATCAAAAACATTCGCGTTTCTCCGCGTTCATCTGCGGTTGCAAATCCAGAAATAGGAGAAGCAACCCAACTAGAATTAGACTGGATAAATAACTATCTTTTACCTTCACTCCTCCAAACAAATCAAGAAATTACAAACCTTTTGCGCGGACTTGATGGGCAGCACATACCAAGCGGCGCATCCGGCGCGCCCACTCGCGGCAGACCAGATGTATTGCCCACAGGTCGCAATTTTTACTCAGTAGATATCCGCGCCATTCCCACAGAAACCGCCTGGAGAGTTGGCAGAGTTGCTGCTGAAACTTTAATCGAAAGATACACCCAAGAAAACGGGGAATATCCGAAAACTTTGGGTTTGTCAGTGTGGGGAACATCCACCATGCGGACGGGGGGAGACGACATCGCCGAAGCCTTGGCGCTGATAGGAGTTCAACCAGTTTGGGATGGCCCTTCGCGCCGGGTTGTAGATTTTGAAATCTTGCCAGTTTCAGTTTTAGGGCGGCCGCGCGTTGATGTTACTTTGCGAATTTCTGGCTTTTTTCGAGATGCTTTTTTTAACTTAATTGATTTGTTTGATAGTGCGGTAAAAGCTGTGGCAGATTTAGATGAACCTGCAGAAAGCAATCCTTTAGCAGCAGAAGTTAAGAAAGAGATTTTGTATTGGGAATCTACAGGTTTGAGTCAGGAAGAGGCGCAAGGGCGATCGCAATTTCGAGTGTTTGGCTCAAAACCGGGTGCTTACGGCGCAGGACTTCAAGGCATAATTGAAGCTCAAAACTGGACAGACGACAGCGATTTAGCAAAAGCTTACATTAATTGGAGCAGTTACGCCTATACAAGTACCCCCCCAACCCCCCCTTATCAAGGGGGGGCTAAATCTAATTCCTCTCCTTTACAACCAGGAGATACCCCCCCAACCTCTCCTTTACAAGGGGGGGCTAATTCCAACTCTTGTCCTCCCCCTTTACAAGGGGGGGTTAGGGGGGGTGAATGGGGATGTTCTGCACCCGAAGCATTTGAAAAACGCCTCGGCAAAATGCAAATAGTTCTGCAAAACCAAGACAACCGCGAACACGACATCCTCGATTCCGATGATTATTATCAATTCCAAGGCGGAATGGCTGCCGCAATTCGCAATTTGCAAGGCAAAAATCCTGAAACTTATTTTGGAGATAATTCAATTCCCGAGAATCCAAAAGTGCGGCAACTGCGAGAAGAAATTGCGCGGGTTTATCGCAGCCGGGCTGTGAATCCCAAATGGATAGAAGGTGCGATGCGACACGGTTATAAAGGTGCTTTTGAAATTGCAGCAACTGTTGATTTTTTGTTTGCTTACGATGCTACGGCAAATTGTGTAGAGGATTTTATGTATGAAGGAATCGCAGAGGCTTACATTTTTGATGAGAAAGTACAGACATTTATTCAAGAAAACAATCCTTGGGCACTGCGAGATATGGCGGAAAGATTGCTAGAAGCTCGTCAGCGGGGGTTATGGCAGAGTGCGAACCAGGATACATTGGATAAATTGAGATCGATCGCCCTGCAAGCCGAAGCAGTCATCGAATCCCATACTGGTTTCTAGTCTGAACGGAGAAATGATAGAATATAGTTAATATGCGAGGAATCCATGTTGCGCGATCTCACCATCCAAAATTATCGCTTTTTTAAAGATTTTCATATCGACGAGCTAGCTAGGGTTAATCTGATAGTCGGTCAAAACAATAGTGGGAAAACAACTTTTTTGGAAGCGATTTATTTATTAGTGAAACAGCAGAATATTCAAGCTGTGTTTGATATACTAAATAGTCGCGGTGAAACGAGCTACATACAGATACAAGGTGCATCTAGTCAAGTAAACCGCATCAAATATCACTTTGAACATATTTTTTACGGACATCAACTAACTCCAGCTAGAAGTATTCACATTCGATCTCAGCAAGAAGAACAACTATCGCTCAAAATTCAAGCAAGTCCTAAAAATGAACAGGTATTAGTTCCCGCAGCCGACGAATTAGAAACAAGATTTTTAGCATGGGAATTAATTGCTTGCTACAACGAGAATGCAAAATTCAAAATTTCACTGTTGCCCAATGCAACTATTTCTAGTTTTGTCTCTCCTCAATCGAGCGAAAAAAATAATAACTATTCATCGCTGGTTGGTACTAATAAAGATAACTTTAATTTAATCAAAACTACGGAAATATCTTTTAAAGAATTGGCTCTGTATTGGGATGCGATTACACTGACCCCAAAAGAAGAAAACGTAGTAGCAGCGTTGCAAATCTTAGAACCAGATGTAGAACGTATTAGTTTTACCAGCAATCCCACTAATTACAGCGGTATTTTGATTAAAATTAGAGGGCAAAATAACCCAGTTCCTCTTGGCAGTATGGGCAATGGTATGCACCGAATTCTTAGTATAGCAATGGCAGCAGTATCGTCAGAAGATGGGTTTTTGTTGGTTGATGAAATTGATACAGGTCTTTACTATCAAACCCAAACTGATATGTGGCGATTGATATTTGAAACAGCACAGCGATTGAACGTTCAAGTCTTTGCAACTACCCACAGTTGGGACTGCATAGCCGCATTTCAAGAAGCCTTAGAACAGTCAGAAGATAGTTCTGTTGGCAAATTATTTCGCTTGAGTCGGCGCGGTGAGGATATTCGTGCAGTTGAATACACTCCCGATGAATTGTCCGTTGCAGTGCGCCAAAGTATCGAGGTGCGCTGATGCCAAAAGCACGAAAACCTCCTCAATCAAAACCTCAACAGTTATTGGTAGAAGGTAAGAATGACCGACACGTAATCTGGGCTTTGTGCCAGCAATATCAACTGCCAGAAACATTTTCCGTCGAAGTACCGCAAGAAGAAGGTAGAGAAGGAGGTACAGAAGGAGTTGAAGCGCTGCTAAAAGGCTTACCAGAAAGATTGAAAGCAGAGGATTTACGCACGTTGGGAATTGTGGTTGATGCCGATCGCAATTTAAGTGCGCGGTGGCAATCTATTAAAGATAAACTGAGTTCGATCGGCTATCGAGACATCCCCCAATCTCCCCCTCCCGAAGGCTGGGTTTGCACACCTTCAGATCCATACTTGCCTCGCGTGGGAGTTTGGTTGATGCCAAACAATCAACTTCCTGGAATGTTAGAAGATTTTGTCGCCTATCTCATCCCCCCTGGCGACACGCTGCATCCGAAAGCCGAAGCAATTTTACAAGAGATCGAACAAGCCGGACTTAACCGCTACACTTTAATTCATCATCCCAAAGCACTAATCCACACTTGGCTGGCATGGCAGAAAACGCCTGCAATGCCGATGGGACAAGCAATAACAGCGCAGGTGCTGAGCTGCGATTGCCCGATCGCCTTAATTTTTATTGAATGGTTAAAACATCTGTTTTAGCTAATTGCTCGATCCGCCGGATAATTAGTAATATCTAGTAATATTTCGCGATCGCTGAAAGCTTTATGATTCGCCGCTACATTGCTAGCATGCTCAAACGTACCTGCGCCGCAACCGCCTTGCTAGCCTTAACTTTGGGATGTTCGTCAACGAAGCCGCCCAACACCGCAGCGACATCGGGTTCGATCGAATCCCCAGTCCTAGCGCAGTCGCCAACGTCTCTGTTAGCTAAAAACGCCAACCTAACCCAAAAACCCCTCAGCGCTGCTTCATGCCCTCAAAACGATGCCTTCACGGAGTCAGTTAACTTTGCCACCCAAGCTTCTAATTTAGCTCAATCAGCCAATTCAAAACAAGACTGGGACGAAGTAGCCACCCTGTGGGTGCAGGCAGTCGCCTGGATGCAAGCCGTTCCCCCAGGCAGTCCCAAACGGGCGTTTGCGGAGAAAAAAGTAATCGAGTACATGAAAAACCTCGTTTATTCCCAACAGCAAGCGGGCGCAAACGGATCGCAAGCCAGTACAGTCAGCTTCAGCAGCGATTTGCTCGACGAAAAGCTAGAACTCTACTTATCTTACGTTGCTGCCGTCGGCCCGCCAGACGTTTTGATCGTCGGCAGTTCCCGCGCATTGCAGGGCGTAGATCCCAAACAGCTAAAACAATCTTTGGCCCAAAATGGCCGTCCGGGCTTAAAAGTATTTAACTTTTCAGTCAACGGCGCAACTGCACAAGTAGTTGACTTTCAACTGCGGCGGCTTTTGAAGCCGGATCATTTGCCTCAAATGATTGTCTGGGCGGATGGTGTGCGGGGGTTTAACAGCGGCCGGGACGATCGCACTTTTAATTCGATCGTCGATTCTGAAGGCAGCCAACTTTTAGCCGCAGGCGTTCGCCCCGAACTGGAGTTCGATGAACCGAATGTGATTCCCCAGTGTTACAGATTCCCGCAGCCCTGCCCTAACAACACTTTCCGCAGAGCACGGGCATCTGTCGATCGACCTTTCAGGGGCGGGCAAGATGCCCACCCCACAATCAAATTCATGTCTCGTGGGGTGGGCATCTTGCCCGTTGCTGAGAATGCTGCAAGATATCAGTTAAAACCGATCGCAGCGAATGCAGCAACTCAAAAAGCAGAATTGATTCCAGTCTGGCAGCCGACAACAGTAGCAATGAGGCAAGTCAGCGAATTGGCAGATTCGATCGACTCCAACGGATTCATGCCTATATCTAGCCGTTACAATCCCAACACTTATTATCGAGAACGCGCTTACGTTTCAGGTCAGTACGATCGCGACTACGAAAACTTCAACCTCGGAGGCAAACAAGCAACAGCCTTTAATTCAGTTGTAGCATTTACCAAAGCTCGCAAAATTCCCCTGATTTTCGTCAATTTGCCCCTCACCGACGACTACTTAGATGGAACTCGCCTGTGGGCAGAACAGCAGTTCCGGCAGCGAATGGACCAACTCTCCCGGCAAAAAGGCTTCGCTTTCCGCGACTTATCGCAGCGGTGGCCTGGCCGCAACGACTATTTTTTTGACCCCAGCCACCTCAACCGCTTTGGGGCGATCGCAGTTTCTCGCCTACTTGCGACAGATTCCAGCATTATCTGGCCGCGGCCCAAATCCAGGCGCAGCGACGGGTGAAGGAAGAAGGAAGAAGGAAGAAGGAAGAAGGAAGATGTGGAAATGCAGTCATAATATTTCTTATTCCCGGCTTTCTCCTTACCAGGCAGATCCTGGTAACGCAGATCCGCAGCCTCTGCCTCGCAATGCTCAAAAATAGTTTAAAATCTAACCTGATGTCCAAAACCAATTTGTGCGATCGAACATTTTAAGATCTTTCACTGAGCCTAAAATCTAACAATCGAAAATCCAAAATCGATAGATTGTGAACTCACTCTAAAATCTAACAATCGAAAATCCAAAATCTAAAATCTAAAATCGATAGGTTGTGCAACTAAAACAAGTAATTATTGCCCACAAAGCCAGAGATACCCTCAGCCAGCGGTGGGCAGAACAGTGTGCCCGCCAATTAGAAAGTCGCGGCTGCGACGTTTTAATGGGCCCGAGCGGCCCGAAAGATAACCCGTATCCGGTGTTTTTAGCTTCTAGTAACAGCCCAATTGATTTAGCTGTGGTGCTGGGCGGCGACGGTACGGCCCTAGCTGCGGCCCGGAATTTAGCTGCTGACGGCATCCCGATTTTGGCAGCGAATGTGGGGGGACATCTGGGTTTTTTAACCGAGTCTTTTGAGGATTTCCAAAATACCGAGGAGATTTGGGACAGACTTTCGGAAGACAAGTATGCCGTGCAGAAGCGGATGATGTTGCAGGCGGCAGTTTTTGAAGGAAACAGAACTAATCTCGAACCGGAAAGCGAGCGATTTTTGGCACTCAATGAAATGTGTATCAAACCTGCTTCAGCCGATCGAATGCCGAGCTGTATTCTAGAAATGGAAGTTGACGGCGAAGTAGTCGATCAATATCAAGGCGACGGTTTAATTGTGGCAACTCCCACCGGTTCGACTTGCTACACCGCATCTGCCAACGGGCCGATTATGCACTCGGGAATGGAGGCGATCGCAGTTACTCCGATTTGCCCTTTGAGTTTATCCAGTCGGGCGATCGTACTCCCGCCCGGTTCAGTCGTCAGCATTTGGCCTTTAGCAGATTACGAACTCAGTACCAAACTCTGGACAGACGGCGTTTTGGGGACAGCAATTTGGCCGGGACAGCGCGTAGACGTGCGCAGGGCAGACTGCGAAGCCCAGTTTATTATTTTGCGGGAAAACTATTCTTATTACGGCACTTTGAGGGAAAAACTTCACTGGGCAGGAGCCAGAATTCGGTACAGCAACAATCACCGCAATTAATCCGCATCATCCACCGTGAAACTGCATTAATCAGTGGGGCCCGCAAGCGTCAAAAAACCTCTGAAATCACCAACAATCTAGATACAAAAACCGCCCTCAGCCAACGCACAATTTCTGTACTCTGTTAAGATCGCTCAATATCTTGACAAACAGCCTGATCTATGCTGACTTTCAAAAAATCAACCCGACCTTTCAACCCTCAAGATACATATCCCTGTCCCGTGTGCCGCACCGGTCAAATTTCCACCATGCCGATGATGGACGCCCTAGCTTGCAACTTCTGCCAGCACATTTATACCGCAAGCGTTGAAAGACAATCGCTCCAAATGGCCGATCGCCAACCGCCCGTAACATGGCACTGGAACGGCAAACAGTGGATAGGAGCCCACCTCGAAGGCGTAGAATTCGGATGGCCCTATTTTGCAGCAGCGATCGGTCTAATTTTCCTTCCCACTACCTTGCTGGGACTTTCAGCTTACTATTTTCCCCCCGTTCCCGGCAGCCGGTTGTCGTGGCTGCCCGCAGCTTGGACAGGCTTAGCTTTTTTGTCCCATTTAGGCATTGTGCTGTGGTTGGTAGGTGAATTTTATCAATTCCCGGTGGCAACTTACTTCAGAGCTTGGGGGCGCAGGATTGGCCGGCGCTAGCTTGATGCTCTCAAACAGCCGATCGGCCCAGGGTGGCGCACGGGGATCGATCCAGGTAAAATTAGAGGCGATCGCAAAACTCAATTCCCAATCAGCACTTAAGCAGCTATAATCGATAGCTATTCTAAATAGTCAGATACAAACGCATTGCGATTTGTGAGGAGACGAATGAACATACTTGGAATCTCGGCGTACTATCACGACAGCGCCGCAGCCTTAATTCGCGACGGAGAAATTATAGCCGCAGCGCAGGAAGAAAGATTTTCCCGCAAAAAGCACGACGCCAGATTTCCCAAGAATGCGATCGCTTATTGCTTGAAAGAAGCGAACATAGATTTGCGGGAACTCGATCGCATAGTCTTTTACGACAAACCTTTAGTCAAATTCGAGCGCCTTCTCGAAACTTATTTAGCCTACGCACCCCAAGGTTTTCGCTCTTTCGTAACCGCCATGCCGATATGGCTAAAAGAAAAGCTTTACCTCAAAACCATGCTCAAAAGAGATCTGGCAGCAATAGCAAACTGCAAAACGAATAAACTGCCATCTCTGCTATTTACCGAACACCACCAATCGCACGCAGCATCGGCATTTTTTCCCAGCCCGTTTCAAAAAGCAGCCGTTTTGTGCCTCGACGGCGTGGGCGAGTGGGCCACAACATCGGTTTGGTTGGGAGACGGCAACGAACTTACACCTCAGTGGGAAATCGATTTTCCCCACTCCTTGGGTTTGCTTTATTCAGCTTTCACCTATTACACCGGCTTCAAAGTCAACTCTGGCGAATACAAACTCATGGGTTTAGCTCCTTACGGCGAACCCAAGTATGTAGACAAAATTCTCAACTATTTAATCGACCTCAAAGATGACGGAACTTTCCGTTTGAACATGGATTATTTCAACTATACTGTTGGCTTAACCATGACAAACAAGAAGTTTGACGAACTGTTTGAAGGGCCGCCGCGTCAAGCTGAAGGAAAATTGACTCAGCGAGAAATGGACATTGCAGCTTCCATTCAAGTTGTTACCGAAGAAGTTGTTTTGCGGCTTTGCAGAACAGTTAAAAAAGAATTGAATGTCGATTATCTTTGTCTTGCCGGGGGCGTTGCTCTCAACTGCGTTGCTAACGGCAGACTCTTGCGGGAAGGTATTTTCAAAGATATTTGGATTCAGCCGGCGGCGGGAGATGCTGGCGGTGCTTTGGGCGCGGCTTTGGCGATTTGGTACCAGTATTGCGAACAAACTCGCACTGTGAGCGCGAACTCGACAGCAAATAGTATAGAATCCCTCAAAACAGAACTTGTCACTACAAACGCAGCGGTTGAAGAGAGGACTGAAGTTCTCACTGCAAACCAAGCGGTGGCAACTGTGGCGAAGTCTGTTGCTCATTTAACTTGTCACGACCAAATGCGCGGCTCTTATTTGGGCCCGAGGTTTACTGACGCAGAAATTCTTGAATATTTGGATGCTGTAAAAGCCAGCTATCACCGATTGGACGATGCCGAATTAATGCCGCAGTTGGCTGAGATTTTGGAACAGGGAAATGTGGTGGGATGGTTCCAGGGGCGGATGGAATTTGGGCCGCGGGCTCTGGGCGGTCGATCGATCGTTGGCGATCCCCGCAGTGCTAAAATGCAGTCCGTGATGAACCTGAAAATTAAATATCGGGAATCATTTCGACCTTTTGCGCCGTCAATTTTAGCCGAACGAGTTGCGGATTATTTCGAGATTGACCATTCTAGCCCTTATATGCTATTGGTAGCACCTGTCAAAGCAAGTCTCCGCATTCCGATGACTCCCGAACAAGAGCAGTTGTTTGGCATTGAAAAGCTCAACATTCCGCGATCGGAAATTCCGGCTGTCACCCACGTCGATTACTCGGCTCGCATCCAAACTGTTCACAAAGAAACCAATCCTCGGTACTATGACTTAATCAGCCATTTTGAAGAGCGATCGGGCTGTTCTATTGTGGTAAATACGTCTTTCAACGTCCGAGGCGAACCCATTGTTTGCACTCCAGAAGATGCTTACCGCTGTTTTATGCGAACCGAAATGGACTATCTCGTTTTGGAAAATTACTTGCTTCCCAAGTCCGAACAAATTCCTTGGAAACAAGATGATGCTTGGAAAAATGAATTTGAACTAGATTAGTCATTAGTCATTAGTCATTAGTTATTAGTTATTAGTTGGTACGAATAACTAATAACTAATTCCCAATTCCCAATTCCCAATTCCCCATTTCTAATGAGCGACGAAATTAAAAAACTCGATAAAAAAGGCCTGCGCGATTTCGGGCTGCTAATTGGCGGCTTGATTGCAGTGCTGTTCGGTTTAGCAGTACCTTTACTGCGGCGCCATTCTCTACCTTGGTTGCCCTGGGCAATCGGCGCAGTCCTAATCGTGCTAGCATTGGTTGCGCCGAAATCGCTGAATCCCATTTATCACGGGTGGATGCGGTTTGGACTTATCCTCCACAAAATCCAAACGCCGATCGTCCTAGGGATAGTTTTTTACCTGATAATTTGGCCGATGGGAGTGATCAAAAACATTTTCGGCGAAGATGCAATGCGGCGAAAACTCAATCCGAAAATGGATACTTACCGCATCCCAAGTAAAGCAAGAACAAAAGTTAGTATGGAGCGTCCTTTCTAAGTGTTTGAATCAACATTAGACTTTATCAAAGATTTGTGGGCGTTTATGAGAGAACGCCAAAAGTATTGGCTGTTGCCGTTAATTGTGACTTTAGTCTTTTTGGGAGCTTTGATTGTATTGAGTCACGGTTCTGTGATTGCTCCGTTTATTTACACCCTGTTTTGAAAGAATGAGCAAGTTGAAAAATTTGGGTGTCAATTTAGGTTTGACACTCGGTGGTTTATTGATGGGGGTGATAATTGGTGAAATTGGATTGCGAGTTGCGAGGATTGAAGGCTATCCAAAAATAGGAGATTTCGTAGACTCGGCACCAACTCGTTTTCACACTTCCGATCCGAACTTGGGCTGGAAGCTGAAACCGGGTGCGTCGGGGGAATGGAATGGGGAAGGTGCGAGTTTTGTGCAGGTGAATAGCGAGGGCTTGCGCGATCGCGAACACACAAAAGCAAAGCCTCCAAATACTTTGCGTGTGGCGGTTTTGGGCGATTCTTTCACCGAAGCAGTTCACGTACCTGTCGAACAAACTTTCTGGTCGAAACTGGAACGAAAGTTAGGCAACTGCCAGGCCGTTAAGGGACGCAAAAATGTTGAGGTAATCAATTTTGGCGTGCAGGGTTATGGTACTGCTCAAGAATTGATAATGCTGCGAAAAAAAGTGTGGGATTACAGTCCTGATATTGTAATTCTTGCTTTTTTTATTGGCAATGATGTGATAAATAATTCTCCTAAACTGGAATACGATCGCTACCGACCATTTTTTGCTTATGATGCTAGCGGCAAGTTAGTAGCAGATATGTCTTTTCGCAATCTGGCGCCGATCGACCGCAACGAAAGAGCAGTTTCCTTTGTAGACCGAATGCCCAGTTTTATCGTCAACAATTCGCGAATTTTGCAAGTCATTAAAAAGGTAGACTTAGATAGGAAAAAACGAGAGTTATCCGGGGATTTTACCACATTAAGTACCCTGAACCTCAAGGAACCTCAGGATGCAGCTTGGGAAGAGGCTTGGAGGGTGACAGAGGGTTTGATTGTGACAATGCGGAATGAAGTCGTGCAGAAAAAGGCTGATTTCTTGGTTGTGACGATCGGCGATCCGATGCAAGTTAGACCGGAGGCCCAGAGGCGAAAAAATTTTATGAGAAAAAACAACATTCAGGATTTGTTTTATCCCGATAGGCGGCTGGAAAAATTGGGCGCGCGCGAGGGTTTTCGGGTACTGAATTTATCCGAACAGATCCAAGGCTACACTGAAAAATATCAAGTCTGCGCCCACGGTTTTGAGAATTCTGTACCCTGTGGGGGTCACTGGAATGAACTAGGACACCGGCTGGCTAGTATCTTGATTAACCGAAATTTGTGCCAAAATTTGAAGCAGTCTCAAGTCCCCAAAAAACAACCGTAATCAGTCAAATTTCATGAAAGATTCAACGCCACTCGAAAAAGGCAAAAATATATTAATTATAATCGCGGTTAATTTGGCGATCGCCTTTATCTGTCTGGAAACTTTGTCGCTAGCTTTTTATTTTATCAACCAAAAGCAGTTTTTTTATACCAGAACGAAAGCTAAAGAAAAAGTAGTAGAAGATATTGAAAGGATCGGAATTAGGCTAGATGAATCAATCGTAGAAAGACTGCACCCGTTTTTTGGCTACGTGCTCAAACAAGGTGCTTTTACTAATGAAAAACTAAAGTTAAAGGTCAACAAACAAGGCTTTTTTTCCCTGTACGAATATCCCTTTATTAAAACCAATAAGAATCAATTTATTATCGGAGTTTTTGGCGGTTCAGTTGCTAACAACTTTGCAGTAGATGAATATGTCAGCCAAAGATTGTCTAAAAAATTGCAGAGTTATCCAGAATTTGCCGGTCGCGAAATTGTGGTTTTAAATTTTGGCAACGGTGGCTACAAACAGCCCCAGCAGTTATTAATTTTAAATTATTTTCTGGCTTTGGGTCAAGAGTTAGATTTAGTCATCAATATTGACGGTTTTAACGAAGTAGCACTGTCAAATTTAAACAATAAAGCCCAAGTTGAAGTAGGAATGCCCAGCGTTCAACACATACAGCCTTTGACGGGTTTAGCCAACAACAACTTGTCGCCGGAAGCGATGAGTTCGATCGTGCAAATTAACGAAAACAAAAAACAGTTGAAAGCAGGTATTGACAAATTGCAAACTTGTCAGCTTGCTTTGTGTCACGCTGTTACGTCGCTACAGGTGAAACAATTAGTCAACAATTACCAGCAAGCAGTTGTCAAGTACGATCGGCAAGTCACACAATCCAACCCAGATACGGCAAATAGCGGTATAGTATACATTCCCAAAGCTGACTTTGTTTTGCAGGATGCCGCTGCTTTTGATAAAATGGCATCGATGTGGTACGAATCGTCGATCGGGATGAATCAAATTTTATCAAGTAGAAAAATTAACTATTTTCACTTTATCCAACCCAACCAGTATTATCCAACCAAGCGAGCGTTTACCGCCAAGGAAAACGAAATCGCTATTGACAAGAAGAGTCCTTACATTGAAGGGGTGAAAAAAGGTTATCCGGTGCTTTTGTCCAAAGTCGATGATTTGCAAAAAGCTGGGGTTAATGTTTTTAACGCCGTGAATATTTTAGACAATACAAAAGAGACTGTTTACAAAGATGCCTGCTGCCACTATAATTCAGTGGGAGAGGACGTATTAGCCAATTATGTTTCCAGTTCCATTATTAAAGTAGTAAGAAAGTCGAAATAGATATTTATGACAAATTTTAACTTTATTAACAAAAACCAAGAAATCATAAAAATTGCTTTAATTAACTTAGCGCTTCTACTTTTTTTCGTCGAACTCGGTTCCTTGGGATGGTATTTTGTCAAGCACAAGCAATTTTTCTATACTAGACAAAATACGCAAGATAAGTCGGCTTTAGGAATTAATTTAGAAGGAGTGCGGCTCAACGAGTCGATTGTCGAAAGGTTTCATCCTTTTTTTGGGTTTATTCAAAAACCCAGCGCAGATTTTCGACCTGGTTTTAAGGTTAACAACTACGGATTTATCTCTCCTTATGATTACCCTTTAAAAAAGACCAATAAAAATCAATTTATTATCGGAGTATTTGGCGGCTCCGTGGCTTCAAATTATGGGATATTTGAAGTTCAAAATAAAATTTTACCTCGATATATAAAGCAGATTCCGGCTTTCAAAGATCGAGAATTTGTAATTTTGTCATTTGCTACCGGAGGTTACAAACAACCGCAGCAATTATTAATTTTAAACTACTTTTTGGCTTTAGGTCAAGAATTAGATATGGTCGTCAATATAGATGGCTTTAATGAAGTAGCACTTTCTAATTTAAACAATAAAAATCAAGTCGATTTGGCGATGCCAAGCATTCAGCATATTTTGCCGCTGACTAACTTGGCAAATAATAGCCTTTCTACAAAAGCCATGAAAGCAACGATCGCAATTAAAGAAAATAAAGCTAGGATTAATCAGGGTTTGGAAAGTTTGCAACACTGTTCTTTAGCTGCGTGCGATGCTTTGACTTCTGTTTACGTTCAAAATTTAGTAAATAATTATAAAAGAGATGTCATTAAGTTTGAAAAAGCACGGACGAAACAACAAAAAGATGATAGTGGCAGCGTTATTTATATCAATACTAACAAGTCAGTTTTACAGGATTCAGTAGCTTTTCAAGAAATGGCGTTGAATTGGGCAAAAAGTTCAATTTTTATGCACAAAGTTCTCTCTGCTAGTAATGTGCCTTATTTTCATGTTCTTCAGCCTAATCAATATTATCAGACGAAAAGAGTGTTTAGCGAAGCGGAAAAGCAGATTGCTTTTAACAAGGATACTCCTTATGCTAAAGCTGTGCAAATTGGATATCCGGCTCTTTTCAAAAAGTTTCCGAATTTGGAAAAAAATAATATTGATATATTGAATGCTGTCAATGTTTTTGACAAGACTAAAGAGGCTGTTTATGTAGATAGCTGCTGCCACTACAATCAAGCTGGAGAGGTGGTTTTCAGCAATTATGTGGGCCGTTCTATTCTGGAAGCTTTGCGGAAGGATGAAATACAAAAGAAGAAGTAGGGGTGGCTTCCACTAACCATCAACGACTCAAACAAACAGTCTCAAAAACCCGCCCCCGCCCTGCTAAATTTGAATGTACATTTCGATTTACCGTGGGGTGGGGGCGGGTTTATTTATATTTTGAATTCTTGCGGAGATTGTTTGTCAAACCCGCCCATATAAAGGAAATTTACTTTTTATCTGGGCTGATGAGAACCATTGACTGTGGTGAATGGTTTTTAGGTTTTAGGTTCGGTTTTAGGTCGATCGCCCGCTGAGTCGATCGGCATTACCAATATCTTATCAACTCGATTGCCGTCCATATCGACTACTTCCACGCGCAAACCGTTCCACTCAAAATGCTCGGCTGCTGTCGGAATTTTGCCCAAATGTGTAATCACAAAACCGCCCATTGTGTGGTAACTTCCTTTGTTTTCTGCTGATATTTCTTCGAGGCCAAACAGCTCAAAAAAATCTTCGACTGGTAGCATTCCGTCTAACAGCCAAGAACCGTCTTCGCGCTGCACGGCTTCCGGCTCGTCAGCATCTTCAATCGAGGGAAAGTCGCCAACGAGTTCGACTAAAATGTCGTTAACTGTAACCAATCCTTGAATCACGCCGTATTCGTCTACCACCAAGGCAATTTGATTGCTAGATTGCTTGAAAAGCTCTAATACTTTTAACCCCCGCGTGCTTTCAGGTACAAATAAAGGCCGCCGTAAAGAAGCGCTTAAATCGAGAGGTTGACCTGTTAAAGTCCTCGACAGCATATCTGTAACGTGTACTAAACCGAGCACGTTGTCGAGGCCTCCCTGACACACTGGAAACCGAGAATGACCGCTGCCGAGCATTTTTTGGCGGTTTTCTTCTACGGAGTCGTCGAGGTCGAGCCAAGTAAGATCGGGACGCGGGGTCATTAAGGCGCTGACTCGCCGATCGCCCAAACGAAAGACTCTTTCTACCATGTCTTGTTCGGCTTCTTCAAAGGTTCCGGCTTCGGTTCCTTGCTCTATTAAAACTTTAATTTCCTCTTCTGTAACTTGCGGTTCTGTCGAGGGCGATATCCTCAGCAGTCGCATCACTAAGTCAGTGGAATAACTTAACAGATAAACCGCAGGAGCGCCAATTTTGGAGAGCATTCGCATGGGAATTGCTACGCTTGAGGCGATCGGCTCCGGGTTGTTGAGCGCTAGCCGCTTCGGCACGAGTTCGCCGATAATTAAGGTCAGATAGGTGATGGTTAAAATTGCTACTACTGAGGCGATCGTCTGAGAGTAGGGCGCGAGGCCAGGAATCAGGCGCAACAAAGGCTCTACTCTTCTAGCAACCGTCGTTTCTCCGAAAGCGCCCGATAGAATGGCCAGCATAGTAATCCCGATTTGAACTGTCGGCAAGAACTGATTGGGGGCATTAGCCAGATCCAAGGCTACGCGGGCATTGGCTGAACCTTGGTTGGCCATCTGTTGCAGTCTCACCTTCCGTACAGAGATGATGGCCATCTCTGACATCACAAACAAGCCATTGAGGAAAATTAGCAGGAGAACAATCAGAATATCGGTACTTGGGGACATTTCTAAAATTTTCGGTAGTAACGGCGAAGCGCTCTGCCCGGTTAGTCGATTTTAGATTTTAGATTTTAGATTTTAGATTGACTCCGCAGCCAGTATCTGGGGGATTTCCCTAATGTCTAAAATTCTTCGATCTTCACAACTTGAGTCGGGGGCTTGTATCCGTCTTTGGGTGCAGTCACAGGAGAGGTCTGGAAGCTGCGAATCTCGATCGCAAAATCGAAATTTTTTCTAAACCTGGCCCTATATTAACGGAACTGGCTCGATCGCGATCGCAGGATCGAGATATTAGAGCAAAAATCTATCGCCAGTTAAGTTCCAAGGCATCAACAGCACATCGGCACGATCGTGGATGTTTGTCGTACAATCTCCTTAACAGGCAAAGGGAAAGAGCCTTCGCCGATCGGGGATTAAAATTAAAAGCGCATGACTTTCTCTTCAATAATTCGTACCCTCGGGCGATCGCCCCTAGCAACAGAACTCCTCAACAAGCTCAAGCGCCATCGCTACGTGCAACTCAACGGCTTAGCCCGCTTGCCCAAAGGTTTGGTAGCTTCCGCCCTCGCACAGCAAGAAGGGCGGAGTTTACTGGTAGTGACGGCAACTCTCGAAGAAGCCGGTCGCTGGGTGGCCGGGCTGGAGGCTATGGGGTGGCAGACTGTGCATTTTTACCCGACTTCGGAGGCTTCGCCCTACGAGCTATCTTACTCGGATGAAAGCGAAATGACTTGGGGGCAAATGCAGGTGCTGGCGGATTTGGTCGAGAAACGAGAAACAAACGCTAATTCTAAGCCGATCGCGATTGTATCGACCGAAAGAGCTCTCCAGTCTCACTTGCCGCCGCCTGCTGCTTTTGAACCCTACTGTCTGACGCTGAAGCGAGGTATGGTTCAAGACTCGAAGATTTTAGACCGCCAACTTGCCTCGATGGGGTACGATCGGGTGGCTCTGGTGGAAATGGAGGGCCAGTGGAGCCGTCGGGGAGATATTGTCGATGTATTTCCGGTGGCGGCTGAGTTGCCGGTGCGGCTGGAGTGGTTTGGGGATGATTTGGAGCAAATTCGGGAGTTTGACCCGTCTTCGCAGCGATCGCTTGATAAGGTCGAGCGGTTGGTGTTAACTCCTACTAATTTTAACGCAATTATTAAAGCAGTTTTAGCTGAAAAAAAGGTTGACGAAATCAACCACCTAGGTTCTGCTGACACAGAAAATGAAACCGAAAAATTTGTCCGCAGGCTGTTGGGTTTAGCGTTTGAAAAACCCGCATCTTTGTTGGATTATTTGCCAGAAAATACTTTAGTTGTTGTTGACGAACCGCAAGGGTGCGAAGCTCACAGCGACCGCTGGTTTGAGAATGCAGAGCAACAGTGGAAAAATTGCGAGCGGGAATCTGTGGTTGCGGATGCGGGAACAGAAAAGTTGCCAATTTCTCATTTGCAAGTTCCGAAAATTCACCGCACTTTTGCTGAATCTATGGCAGATGTCGCAGGTTTCGACAGGCTAGAACTTTCAGAATTGGCAGAAGATTCGACCGCTAAAAAATTTCAAAGCTCTGCGGAGGGCGACCAGCTACCGTCTGCGATTAATTTGGCTTCTCGGCCTGTGCCGGTGATGCCTCACCAATTTGCAAAGCTGTCTCAAACGCTCAGGGAAGAGCGCGATCGGGGTTTTACTATTTTCCTGGTTTCGGCTCAACCAAGCCGATCGGTTTCTCTGCTTTCGGAACACGACTGTCCGGCGCAGTTTGTGGTGAATCCGCGCGATTATTTGGCGATCGACAAGTTGCAATTGCAGCACGTTCCGGTTGCTTTGAAGTACAGCGGGCTGGCAGAATTGGAAGGTTTTATTCTGCCGACTTTTCGGATTGTTTTAATTACGGATCGGGAATTTTACGGTCAGCATTCTCTCGCTACTTTTAGCTACGTCCGCAAGCGCCGCCGCGCTGCTTCTAAGCAAGTAGACCCGAATAAATTAAGCCCGGGTGATTATGTGGTTCACCGCCAGCACGGAGTGGGTAAATTTCTCAAGTTGGAACGCTTGACGATCGATCGCGAAACTCGCGAATATTTGCTGATTCAATACGCTGACGGTACTCTGAGGGTGGCGGCAGATCAATTGGGCGCTTTGTCGAGGTTTCGGACTGTAGGCGAGAAAGTACCAGATCTAAACAAGCTGACAGGTCAAACTTGGGAAAAAACTAAAACCAAGGTTCGCAAAGCTGTTAAAAAATTGGCAGTGGATTTGCTGAATCTTTATGCTAAAAGAGCTAAACAAACAGGTTACGCTTTTCCTCCCGATATGCCTTGGCAACAAGAATTAGAGGATTCTTTTCCTTACCAACCAACCCCGGATCAGTTGAAGGCAACTCAGGATGTGAAACGCGACATGGAGGGCGATCGACCTATGGATCGCTTGGTGTGCGGCGATGTCGGTTTTGGCAAGACAGAAGTGGCTCTGAGAGCGATTTTTAAGGCGGTTACGGCGGGCAAGCAGGTGGCTTTGCTCGCGCCGACGACGATTTTGACCCAACAGCACTATCACACGCTCTCGGAGCGTTTTTCCCCTTATCCGATCGAAGTTGGTTTGCTCAATCGCTTTCGCACTGAAACCGAGCGCCGGGAGATTCACAAGCGTTTGGCGACTGGGGAATTAGATGTGATAGTCGGTACTCAAGCTGTTTTGAGCAAAGCCATTAAATTTCGGGATTTGGGCTTGTTGGTGGTGGATGAAGAACAGCGGTTTGGTGTTAAACAAAAGGAAGCAATTAAAGCTCTCAAAACAGAGGTAGATGTTCTGACTCTGACAGCAACGCCGATTCCCCGGACTTTGTATATGTCGCTGTCGGGGATTCGCGAGATGAGTTTGATTGCGACTCCGCCTCCCAGCAGGCGCCCAATTCAGACGCATTTGGCTCCCTATAACCCGGAAGTGGTGCGATCGGCAATTCGTCAAGAATTGGACAGGGGCGGTCAGGTTTTTTACGTGGTGCCACGGATTGAGGGGATTGATGAGTTGGCCGCTCAGTTGCAGGAGATGGTACCGTCTGCCAGAATTGCGATCGCCCACGGTCAAATGGAGGCTTCGGAATTAGAATCCATTATGCTGACTTTCAGTGCGGCAGATTTCGATATTTTGGTGTGCACGACGATTATTGAGTCGGGTTTGGATATTCCGCGTGTCAATACCATTTTAATTGAAGACTCGCAGCGCTTTGGTTTGGGTCAGCTTTACCAGTTGCGGGGACGGGTGGGACGCGCGGGGATTCAAGCTCACGCTTGGCTGTTTTATCCGAAGCAGAACAAGCTGTCTGATGCTGCAAGGCAGAGGTTGCGGGCAATTCAAGAGTTCGCGCAGTTGGGTTCGGGCTATCAGTTGGCCGTCCGAGATATGGAAATTCGCGGTTCGGGTGATGTTTTGGGTACTGAACAGTCGGGTCAAATGGAGGCGATCGGTTTTGATTTGTATGCTGAAATGTTAGAGGAGGCTATTCGGGAAATTAAGGGTCAGGAAATTCCGAAAGTGGAGGACGCGCAAATCGACCTGACTTTGACGGCGTTTATTCCTGCTGATTACATCGCAGATTTGGATCAAAAGATGAGCGCTTACCGGTCTGTGGCGAATGCTAATACTTCAGAAGAGTTACAGCAGATTCAGGCTGATTGGTGCGATCGTTATGGGCCAATTCCTCTTCCAGCCCAGCAACTTATCCGTGTTGTCGAACTCAAACAAATCGCTAAAAAAATCGGTTTTTCTCGGATCAAACCGGAGAATAAGCAGCACATAGTTTTAGAAACGGCTATGGAGGAGCCTGCTTGGAATTTGCTCAAGGCTAATTTGCCGGAACATTTGCGCTCTCGTTTTGTCTACAGCAAGGGGAAGGTTACTATTCGAGGTATGGCGGTTTTGACGGCTCAAAAGCAATTGGATAATTTGATTGATTGGCTGGGTAAAATGCAGGGCGCTTTGCCGGAAGCAAATCTTTAATTTTAATATATAATCCCCAAATCTCGCGCACCGCCTAAACCACAGAATAATTCCGATGGAACCAGAAAAAATATTACTGCTGTTTTCATGATTGTTTTAGCGACAGAAAGGATTAAAATCGTGAAAAAGTTAGTGAGTATTTTTTTGGCGATCGCGCTAGTGCAAGGAGTCCCAATGGCGGTTCAATCTCAACAAATAATTGACCCGATCGATCGGGTTGTGAATGCAGGATTGATGAATAAAGATGCCAGCGGCAATTTTAATGCTGAGGGCCTTGTCAGTCGCGCTGACTTGGCGGTTATTTTAGTGAAAACTTTTGGTTTGGAACGCCGGAAAACCGCTCAAAAACCGGATATTGAATTGCCGGACGTACCGAAGAGTTACTGGGCTTACAGTGCGATTCAAACTGCTTTGAAAACGGGAACGATGAGTGGATATCGCGACGGAATGTTTTTCCCAAATCAAAGGGTGAGTCGCGCGGAAGCTTTGGCGATTTTTGCTCAAGCTTACGGGGTTTTTCAGTTTCCAGATGCCAGCATTTCGGAGATTTTAGCTAAGTATCCAGATGCAGGGGAAATCCCTAATTGGGCTAGAAAGTCTATGGCTACTGCACTTTATGAAGGGTTTGTTAATGTTGAACTCGGAACTAATAAGATTAATCCTTTGAAGCCGATGAATCGCGGAGATATCGCTTACGCTTTGAGCAAGTATTTGGAGCGGCAAGTAAGGCCAACTTCTTTGCCTGTCCGGGACGAGGAGCCTCCTAATCGCGGCATGGGAAGGTGATAGTTGTTCTGCATTTAAATTAATTTTGTGGGGCGGGCAGGATGCCCACCCCACAATAGTTTCAATAAAAAGGATTGTGAAAATTAAATGCACACCAGCTTAGTTGTAAGTTGTGGGAACCGTCTTGACGGTTACGACGTTCTTAACTGGAGTTTAGACTAAGCACAAATTTACTCAGAAGGAGCTGAGTAGAAATTATGGTGAATTTAGAGAGAGATTC
>NZ_JAUBPO010000063.1:0-46000 GCF_036700785.1 Microcoleus sp. S28C3
AGAAGTTTTATCCCTCTGTGGTTGGGACTATATCCTTGAAGCTATATTAAGTGCAACTTCATAGTAAATTGGTATAAGTTAGATAAAAACAGAATTTCCATCCTAGTTCAAAAATCCAAATACAGGCTGACAGAATTTCCATCCTAGTTCAAAAATCCAAATACAGGCTGACTGTATACGATAGCAAAAAGCCAGTAAAATCTTATCCTGTAGTATTTGGGGGCAATCCCGCAGGTGATAAATTAAAAGCAGGGGATTTGCGGACGCCGGAAGGTGTTTTTAGTATTAAAGATATGTACCCTCATGAAAGTTGGTCAAAGTTTCTGTGGCTGGATTATCCAACCAAACAATCTTGGCGCAAACATATAAAAGCTAAGCAAGATGGTACAATTGGGTGGCGCGACAGTGTAGGCAGCGAAGTCGGGATTCACGGCGTTCCTCCTAATTGGGATAATATTATAAAATATCGATCGAACTGGACTTTGGGCTGCGTTTCGCTGGAAAATAAGGATGTTGAGGAGTTGTATCGGTTTGTGCAGAAGGGAACGGCAGTAGAAATTATGAAATAATTTAAAGAGATTTTGTCGTTGGGTGGGGGCGGGTTTAAAAAACCTCGAAGCACTTCTTAAGGCTATTGGCGAACGAGCCCCTACGGGTTTATTGCAAATTCTGCAACAGGTGAGAATAAATCGCTAAAAATGAACAGTGATGGGTTTTTACCGGAAGTTTCGGTAGTAGTGCCAATTTACAATGGCGAGGCAGATTTGCCGGAGTTGATCGAGTGCCTGCGATCGCAAACTTATCCGATCGACAGTGTAGAATATCTCTTAGTAGACAACAACAGTCGCGATCGCACTTCAACCATTATCCAAACAGCAGCCTCTAACCCCCCCTCAGTCCCCCCCTTGGTAAGGGGGGGAAGCAATTTCAATCGAATAACCATTTGCCACCTCACCGAAAATCAGATTCAAAGTTCCTACGCCGCCCGCAATCAAGGAATTCGCGCATCCACAGGCGAAATCATTGCATTTACCGATGCAGACTGTCGCCCGGAATCTGACTGGCTGGAAAATTTAGTTAAGCCATTCGTTGACTTAGAAGTAGGAATTAGTGCTGGGGAAATACTCGCATTGGCCGGTAAAACTATTTTAGAAAAACACAGCGCCCGCGAAAATACTTTATCTCAAAAACATACTCTCGCTCACCCTTTTTGTCCCTACGGTCAAACCGCGAATTTAGCTGTACGCAAGCAAGTTTTAGAAACAGTCGGTTTGTTTCGCCCCCATCTCACCAGCGGCGGGGATGCTGACTTATGCTGGCGGATTTTGCGAGAAACATCCTATAAATTGTATTTTGCTGAAAATGCGATCGTCCGACACCGCCACCGTTCTACAATAAAACAGTTGCAAAGTCAATGGTATCGGTACGGCGAATCTAATAAATATTTGCACGAACTTTACGGCGTCGATTTGATGCGAGAATTCACAACAGGGGAATATTTTTACCGGCTGGCTAGATGGCTTTTTAAGGAATTTCCAGTTGCTGCTGCCAAAAGTGCGATCGCCCGAGCCGATCTGGTAGATTTGTTTAATACGCCGATCGGTCTTTTGAATGTTAGGGCAAGGGCGATCGGACAGCGCCAAGCCAAACTCCCAGAATCAGCTTGGGACATTGAGCTTTTATAAAATTTCGTCCCTTCCGCTTAAATTTGTTGCAGTCGAGACTCGGATTATTTCCAGATATCTAGTACTGTTCTAATGAATTTAAGAGTTGTTTCCGCTTAGCTCTCTGGTCTAATGCTGTTTGATAAAGTTCTAGGTCTTCGCGATTGAGAGTTATTAGCTCATTCATAATATCGCTGTCTTTCAGGATACTTTTTGCCACATAATTATAGCCCTCATACTTGTTTTTATTCTCATAAGTTATTTTTATTTCTGGCCAATTTAACATCTGGGCAAGGTCTGTTAAATCATCATTAAAAAATTCTTGGATGCCAACAAAGTAAAAATTATTTAGATTTCGTCCCCCAATGTAGATAGACATTTCATTGCGGATCTCCGGAATCTTGGCAAATTCCACAATATCTAATTTTTTTTCTTGAATATAATTATGCCAACTACCATCTTCAGTACGAGGGATAGTTTTCCAAAAAAAATACAATGAAATTAAACGCAGCATTGGATGTCTCAACCAGATTATTTCTTTTACATTAACCGGGAGGAAATACTTTCTCGAAGGAACATGACCGTGTATTACTTTTATTCTTGGCGGTTCAACACCATCACTTAATACTACCGATTCCTCTAAATAACTAGCGATTTTATCTAAACCGTAAACCTGTGTTAAAGCTATGAAAAAAGTTGTGCCTGCCGTTTTTGGTATATGGTATGACATGATTTCCAAAGCCGGCAATCCTAAAATAGTTTTTTCCCATTTAACTACCCAATTAAATTCCGGTGAGTGCAAAAATGAGGTGAGGAGTTCGAGCCGTGTCAGCTCGCCGTTTTGCAGTTTATGAAGATAGAAGCTTTTACCATTAGCGTCGGCATCGCGTTTCAAATAAGTGCGGTAAATATATTCCAAAAAAGATTGATTATCAAGTTGCTGAGTTGCTTGCAAAAAAGCTGTTTCGTTCATAGCTAGGTTGTTACAAGTCATCAAATGCCAAAAATAACAATCAATCAATCATAACATAAATTGCGATTGCTTGTATCAAAGCGCGATTAATAATTCACGTTTTTATACCTATTTTTATTGATTAAAGTATCTTATAGAGTATATAAAATACTTAATAAGTATTAATGCACTACTTAATCTAAAATTAAGCATAGGATCTTGATGTGTTTGCTTTGACCAGGACAACTCAGGCTTATCCTCAGATTTTTAAATTTTTGTAACCTTTACAGGTAATGCCAATGGCTCAAATCTTACTCCAGACAGTTTGGTTTATACCTTGCTATCCACTCATCGGCGGAGTTCTGTCAATGCTGTGGTTTCCGGCTGTTACCCGCCGCACGGGTCCAAGACCATCCGGTTACGTGAACGCTATATTAACCTTGTTCGCTTTTTTACACGGCGTCATCGCCCTGACAGCTATTTGGAACCAACCGGCGCAACACCAGTTGATTCCCTGGCTGAACGTAGCAGGTTTAGACTTAACCATTCCCGTAGAAATCTCTGCTGTCACCGTCGGGGCGACTGTTTTGATTACCGGACTGAACTTGCTGGCGCAGATTTATGCTTTCGGTTACATGGAAATGGACTGGGGCTGGGCTAGGTTCTTTTCCCTGATGGGGCTGTTTGAAGCGGGGATGTGCGGCTTGGTGTTGTGCAATTCCCTGTTCTTCAGCTACATGATTTTGGAAGTTCTGACTTTGGGTACTTACCTGCTAGTCGGGCTGTGGTTCAATCAGTCTTTGGTGGTGACAGGAGCCCGCGACGCTTTCTTAACCAAGCGGGTGGGTGACTTATTCCTGCTGATGGGAGTAGTTGCCATTCTGCCGCTGGCTGGAACTTGGAATTTTGACGAGTTGGCTGTTTGGGCCCAGACTGCAAAGCTTGACCCCACTGTAGCGACGTTGCTGACTTTAGCTTTAATTGCCGGCCCGATGGGTAAATGTGCTCAGTTTCCCTTGCACCTGTGGCTGGATGAGGCGATGGAAGGCCCGCTACCGGCGACGATTTTGCGGAACACCGTAGTTGTGGAAACTGGTGCTTGGATATTGATTAAGTTGCAACCGGTGATTGCTTTGTCGCCGATCGGACTGAAGACAACTATTATTGTAGGCGCTGCGACGGCGGTGGGTGCTTCATTAATTGCGATCGCCCAAATTGATATCAAACGCACGCTTTCCTATATAGTCAGCGCCTACATGGGCTTAGTATTTATCGCCGTCGGCACCGGACAAGCCCAGACAGCCCTGACATTGATATTTGCCTACACCTTGGCAATGGGTTTGCTGGTGATGAGCATCGGTTCGGTAGTTTGGAACACCGTCACTCAGGATATCCGAGCTCTCGGCGGTTTGTGGGGAAAGCGGCCAATATCGGCCATATCGTTTATTGTCGGTAGCGCTGGATTGGTGGGACTGCCGCCCTTCGGCTGTTTCTGGGCTTTAGAAGACTTCACATCCGGGCTTTGGGAAACTCACCCTTTCTTGTTAGGAATCGTGCTGTTTGTAAACGGCGTCACTGCTTTTGGCTTGGTGCGCGTCTTCGGTTTAGTTTTTGGCGGCAAACCAAAGCAAATGACCGAACGTTCGCCAGAAGTTCACTGGCCTTTTATCTTGCCCATGACTGTTTTAATGGGCTTTACTTTGCACGTTCCGCACTTGCTGGCCGCGTGGCAGTTATTGCCCGGGGCGAGTTTGAATTATACCGCCAGTGGACTGCTAGTTGTGTCAACGGCGATCGGCATCGGTGCCGGAGCAGTTGTTTACCTGAATGAGAAATGGGAAAAACCGGTACGAATCGGTTCTCAAGCCCTGCAAGACTTTTTTGCCTACGACTTTTACACCGCCCAACTTTACCGGGTGACAGTGATATTTGCCGTCGGTTTAGTTGCTCGAGTCATCTCCTGGGTCGATCGCAATATTGTGGACGGATTCGCAAACTTAATCGGTTTTGCAACGGTTTTTGGCGGGCAAAGCCTCAAATACAACGTTAACGGTCAAACTCAGTTTTACGCCTTGACAATTCTGTTCGGAGTGGCAGTTTTGGGACTGCTCATAAGCTGGCCATTGCTAGTTCGCCTGTCGCTGATTGTGGCCGGGTAAAGAAATATAAGGTTGAAGATTTTAGGTGACCGTTTTAATCTAAAATCTTCAAAACATGAAGTCTTGAACAAAGATTTCCCACTCGTTCAAATAAGGCAGCATAAATGACCTCAAACAACAGACAATTCAATCTTTCCCGGCGCAATTCCTTCAAATTTGTCGCAGGTGCTATTGGTACAGGGATACTCGCAGCAGGAGCAGGCGCTGATTTGGCTGCACCCGAACCGGCAATTGCTCAAAATGACTCGACTCCCGATGCAGCTCTGAAACAGTTAATGGACGGAAACAAAAGGTTTGTTGACAGCAAACGCCAAAATCCCCACCAAGACTTTGGGCGCCTCACCGAAGTTGCCAAAACTCAAAAACCCTTTGCTGCTATTCTGGGCTGTGCAGATTCCCGCTTTCCTTCGGAAATTATCTTCGATCAAGGATTGGGAGATTTATTTGTCTGTCGCGTGGCCGGAAATGTTGTTACCTCAGAAGAAATGGGCAGCCTGGAATTTGGCACGCTGGTACTGGGAGCAAAAGTGCTTGTGGTAGTCGGGCATAAAAGGTGCGGTGCGGTAGAGGCAACCATCAAAGGAGCGCAAGTTCCCGGTCAAATTGGCAGTTTGCTCGACGCTATTAAGCCGGCTGTAGAAAGCTCGAAAGACCAAGCGGGCGATCGTCTAGAAAATGCCGTTAAAGCGAATGTTATTCTGCAAGCTAAGAGGTTGAAAGCCTCTCCAATTATCTCTAAGTTAATTGCGGAGAATAAACTGAAAGTTGTTGGTGGGTATTACGATTTAGACACGGGGAGAGTCACTATTCTTTCTGAGTCGTGATGAAATTATGGATTGATAATTGGGGAAAAGTTTAACATCTAAACTCTCAAATTATCAAAGACAAGAGGCTGCAAAATTGATTGTTCACTCTTCACTTCACACATTATGCTTAGTGCCTTGCTCTGGTTGCCCGCGTTGGGCGCTGCGGTAGTCGGGTTTTTGCCCGGAAACATCAATGGAATGCGTCTGCGTTCAATAGCCTCGGCTTTTGCTGCTGCTGTTTTCCTTTTGAATATTTGGCTGTTGACTCAATTCGATACAGCCAATTCCGGACTGCAATTTCAAGAATATTTGCCTTGGATTCCACAATTAGGTTTGAGCTACAACTTGGGAATTGACGGCTTGTCCTTACCCCTGCTGGTTTTAAGTGCTTTGCTGACGCTATTAGTCATTTACGGTACTGGCGAAGGCATGGCTCGTCCCCAGCTTTACTATGCTTTGATTTTGCTGATCAATGCTGGTATTGCCGGAGCTTTGATGTCTCAAAATTTGCTGCTGTTTGTACTGTTTTACGAAGTAGAATTAATTCCTTTTTACCTGTTGATCGCGATTTGGGGCGGAAAGCAGCGAGAATACGCTGCCATGAAGTTTTTGATTTACACGGCTGTTTCGGGATTTTTAGTTTTAGCGGGATTTTTGGGTGTTGCTTGGCTGAGCGGCTCTTTAAATTTCGATTACACTGCGATTACCACTCAAGAATTGCCCTTGAGAACGCAATTGATCCTGCTAACAATTGTGATAATTGGGTTGGGAATTAAAATTCCTTTAGTGCCGCTGCATACTTGGCTGCCTGATGCTTACGTCGAAGCTTCGCCAGCAACAGCAATTCTGTTGGGAGGGATTTTGGCGAAGTTGGGAACTTACGGTTTAGTGCGGTTCTGCTTGCAGTTGTTTCCCGAAGCTTGGTCAATTGTAGCTCCCGGTTTAGCGATTATCGGGACAGTGAGCGTGATGTACGGTGCTTTGAGCGCGATCGCCCAAAAAGACATCAAGCGCATGGTAGCCTATAGTTCGATCGGACATATGGGCTACATCCTCGTTGCCTGCGCCGCGGGTACGAAACTCGCCTTAATCGGCGCTGTCGGGCAAATGGTAAGCCACGGCTTAATTTTAGCTTTGCTGTTTTATTTGGTAGGCATCATCGAAACCAAAGTAGGCACCCGGGATTTGGACGTGCTCAACGGTTTGATGAACCCGATGCGGGGTTTACCCACTGCCAGTTCCCTGTTAGTTTTGGGCGGCATGGCAAGCGCCGGAATTCCGGGTTTGGTGGGTTTTATTGCCGAATTCTTAGTGTTTCAAGGCAGTTTTTCGATCTTTCCAATTCCAACTTTACTCTGCATTTTAGCTTCTGGCTTAACAGCAGTTTACTTTGTTATTCTGCTCAACCGCACCTGTTTTGGGAAGTTGGACAACGCCACGGCTTACTACCCTCCTGTTACGTTTGGTGAAAATATGCCGGCGCTGGTTTTGGCGGGCATAATATTTGTTTTGGGAATTCAACCTGCTTGGCTGCTCAAGTGGAGCGAATCTACTACAAATGCGATCGTTGCTACTCTGCCTGCGGACAGAAATGCCCAAGTTGCTATTAGCTATCCCCTTGAACATTCGGCGATAAAAATCACGTCTACAGAAACGATATCCGCCGACGCTGACTAAGAGAATCTACTCGTTACCAGGCTCTGCCTGGTAACGCAAATCCGGAGGCTCTGCCTCCAATTTTCCGGTTCTGGCCTGGATATCGGTTCTCATGCACAGCCGGTGAACCAGTTAAACAATTGCAACTTTTTGCAAGAATTCAAAAGATTTAGGTTCAATCAAAGGAAAAAACAATGGTACAAACCCCTAATAAACCAGCAACTAAACTACCTCCTTCCAAGCACGAATTTTCTGAAGTAATTCACAGGCTAGAAGCTGGCGGCGCGATGATTCCAGATACGCCGGAAAATCTGATGCAAATTATCGCTATCTGGAAAGCTTACGCAGTGCCGATGGATTTCTACTGGCGGGATTTGCTTTACATCGCCGAACGTGTATTTTTACACCCGCTTCCTTTCTTTAAATACTTTTTACCTCAAGAGTATTTAGACTTGCAAAATCACTATGCAGGCGACGGTGCAGATTTGCGGATCTGGCGCGGGACTGGAAGTGCTCACCCGGAACTTTTGGAGTTCATGGAAAAGGGAGAAACTGGTAAACTCCCTCGATTTCTGCACCATTTGTGGCACGATCGCATTAACATGGAATTTGCCGAAGAGTGCATGAGGTCAATGCTTTGGCACCGGGGCTTGTACGTGCCGACCAATCAATTCGATCCTTATTTGGACAGTGACGAATATAAGGCTAATGCCGATCGGGCAATTAAAGCTTACTTCAAAAAAGACCCGTTCATGCTGGGACTGCACAAAGCATTTCCAGAAATGTTTTTAGAACAGTGCCGCCAAATGTCTTATTACAGCAATCTCGGTTTATTCTGGGAAGTCATGGCGCCGGTGTTTTTTGAGGTTTCCGACTTGTACGACGAAGGGAAAGTTACGACTGTCCCGCAGGCGATGGATTTCCTAGTAAATGGCATATTTGCGATCGCCGGACGCCCGATTTACCACCACGTTTACATCGACGGCGAGAAGTACGAAATCATCCCCAAATCTAAGGGTTTCACTTGGCTTTACGAAGCTGCGTTACCTTACGTTGAAGCTGTATTTTATCGCACTTCGCCATTCCGAGGCACCAAATCTTACAACGCTCAAGCTAGGGAAGTTCCTGACGATCAAAAAGACTTCCACTACGGAGTTTTGTATGCAGACAAATTCCCGGTAGGTACGGCGGGCATTCCGCCGACTTTGCTAGCACAAGATATGCTGCATTTCCTGCCACCTTATTTGATGGATTTCTACAAACAGCGCTGTCGCGGCGAAGATGATATCCTCAATCAAATTGGGGTGACATTTCAGCGATCGATGTACTGCGTTACTTCGGCGGTGATTCAAGCTTTACGGACTGCTCTTTTGTATCCTTTAGATGACCAAAATCCCAAGCATTTGAAGGCAAATCGGGCTTTCTTTGAGGCTCAGCTCGATCGCTTCTGCCGCCCGGAATACGGCATGAAATATGCAGCGAAGCTCAAGAATATTCAGACTTCGGATTACAGGTAAAGGATGTTTGTGGGAGGCATCTTAGCTGAAAAGTTCGCCAGTCCGTTAGCCAGGGGTTTAAACCCCTGGCTCAAAGCTCAATTCGGTTGAAACCGGGGAAAAATCAGAGTTTTTTTAAGCGGTTGAAAAAGTCCTATAATATTAAGTCAGTTGGCATCGTAATTATTCATCTGTCTCACAGATTTTCCTTTAAGTTCTCTGCGTTCTCTGCGGTTTAATCAATCAGATAACACCGAAAATGATATAACCAATAACAAATAACCAATAACTATGGACAGCAAAGATCTAGCCAAATATATCGAAGCAAAGGACGGCATTTCCAAACCTTGGCTGTTGGTGCAACTGCGGCTGAAAAAATTGCAAGAAAGGCGATCGGAGATTTCTGCTGAAGAGTATATGACAGAACTTACTGACCTTCACAAAGATTTAATGAATCTGGGAGAGTGGTGGCTCGGTATCGAGGATGAAGTGTTTTAAAATTTAATTGAAAGTTCAAGTAGGATTAAGTCGATCGCACTTTAAAATTTTTCCATCAAATGTTTTTCTTGGGCATAGACCTCTCGTAGCTGTTGCAGCGCAGCCCCAGAAATGACCGATTTAACAGTAGCTACCAGTTGGCCCCACTCCAGCAATCTGTCAACTGAAACAGCTTTTTTGAACTTGTACGTGTAGAATTTAGTCCAAAATGCTGGTGCTTGCTTGCTTTTCCAGCGTTTGTACCATCTGCCAAAATCTTGAGGTGCGATCGGCTTTACTGCTAAAGTCGGGGGAAAATCGGCGTAGCTGACAAACCGACTGATGCCTTTGGCGTGAACGTACACCATGTAACGACAGCATTCGATGCGGTAAATCTCGTCTACTGCGATATTGAACAGGAGTGCGACTGTTTCTTCGGTAACGAATCTCGCCAGCGGATGCAGGATTGGCGATTTGTGAATTATTCTCGATTCTGCGATCGTCCGCGATTTTGCCGGAGTTTCTGATATCATGGCTAGTACACCTCTGGATATGGTTAGTAGACTTCTGGATATGGCAAATGCACTTTTTGATAGAAAGAAATAATCTATCCAGATTAGGTTTTACAGACGATCGCCCTTTAGTTTTCCAGGCCGGGGGGCGATCGGCTTTTTAGATGAATTTATTGTAAGGTGTTATAGCACCCATTGTCAAGCATGGGTTTAGTAAGAATTAAAGTCAGAGAACTAGCCGCAGAGAAAGGTTGGACATTCAAGGAAGTTTCAGAACGTTCTGGGGTGGTGTACAACACTGTCAAGCATTATGCCCGCTGTCCCGGGCTGACAACGGTTGACTTTACTTTGCTGCTGAAATTAGCTCGGACTTTTGATGTGATGATTGAGGATTTGGTTGAAGTTTTGGAGGAATAGTCGATCGACATTTCCATGTTTTTACTATAAACTTTTTTGTTTCGTCTTGTCAAGACGCGCTTAAGCATTTTGCAGCGCAGCTAAAAGCTCAGCTTAAAGGTGCTAAGATTTAATCCAAGTTATTAATCTCCCGTTACCTTTGTGACAATCAAGCAATTTGGTTCGGGGCCTCGGATTCATCTGTGGGATCAATCTAAAATCTAAAATCTAAAATCTAAAATTGGATGACTAGAGCCAGTACCGCCATCGGGGTGAGCCCCATCATCAAGGAAATTGTGCAGAAAAAGGCGCTAGCAACCCGACTAACGCTGAAGGAAATTATCTATGTCGGGATGCTGGCGATTGACGATTTGGACGAAAAGCGCTTGCAAGAGTTGGCTGACAAGGTGCATCAGATGCAGGTGAATGGTGAAATTTGAGGGGATGAGGGCGATCTCACTTCGGGTGAAGTAAGGCAAGGGCGCTCCTATGGAATTCGTCTACTGAAACAAATTCTCATTTTTCTACCAATAAATTGGGGTTTTCTTCTCCTCAACAGGAGCGTTCTCCGATCTAGTATTTGTACCCGTTTCGGTGCTCTTAGCCCCGCACAGTCTGCTCAAATCAACTATCGTGCTATCGGAGCGCTGATAAAAACAAAAAGGTCGATCGTTGGATTGAGCATAAGGTGGAGCAAAAATAGCAGGCATGGAAAAGCGCTCAGAAGACTGCCTCGGCATTGGGGATACTGGAACTTTCATCTCGGTGGTTGGCTCTGACGGTTTTGCACTGGCTGCGTCGGCCGTTACCATTCCTGACAGTAGCAGAAATGCCACCGAAAGCAGGAGGAGATTGGAGCGTTTCATATTACTTTTCGACAATCTTGCTTCTGAGACTATTAACAAATGCCAGGACTTCGGATTTCTCTGGTGGATTGACCCCATTTTTATCGAGAGCTTGGGACACATCATTAGCAAAAGCGTTAAATTCATTGTTCGTGAGACCTCCATCCATTCCACTATGGGAAAGCTTCATAGTCCGCCCTGTATAAACACAAGGCCCCCCTGCCGCTTGGCAGAATTGATCCACTAACAACTGACGCAGCCTCTGTTGTGAGTTTGTGCCCAAGCCAATAAAGTATTTACCAATTAGTGCGTCAGCGAATATGAAAGTTGTTGAATCATCAATGACTTTTGCGATCGCGTTGTAGCCTCCCAGCCTAGTGTAGAGAGAATTTCCTCCGGGAACTTGTGCAATCAGATCTGTAGTTACTTTTTCTGCTGATTCTTGTGCTGGCATCACCGGCGTAGAACGAGCGAAACTAGGGCTTAATCTGAAAGTAGTCACAACGATGACTGTCATACAAATTAATGTCAACAACATTGCCAAAGATTTACTGAGTTTCATTGAAAAATCTCCAATTGTGAGGGTAATATGGTTAATTGAATCTTCAGCACTAAGTGATTTACAGATACATAGGCTTAAGAAGCCGACAGCCGAAGTATGAGCCAAACTAAACTTAGTCTTTCGCTCTGTGCGATCGTAAAGAGGCGAGGGTAAAGAGCGATCGCTCTCCACATCAATTGATAACTTTACCATCAAATTATCTTACGGTAGATTTTGTAATATTTCTTAGATAAGTCAGCATTTGCGGATTGATTGACTTCACATTGTGTTGCAACTTGTCAAAACGCGGTTAAACAAGTTGCATCGCAGCTAAAAACTCAGGTTAAAAGTCCTAAGATTTAATCGAAGTGGTTAATCTCCGGTTAGTTGGTGACGAGATCCCCTACCGCCATTGGAGTCAGCCCCATAATTAAGGAACTTGTGCAGAAAAAGGCGCTAGCAACCCGACTAACGCTTAAGGAAATTATCTATGTAGGGATGCTGGCGATTGAGGAGTTAGACGAAAAGCGCCTGCAACAATTGGCCGATCGGGTGCATCAGATGCAGGTGAATGGGGATATTTTAGGGGATAAGGGCGATCGCGCTTTTGGTGAAGTGAGGTGCGGGGCGAGCGCACTTCTCAAAACTTCAAGAAATGGTGAGCTTAGCTTCTTGATTGCTTGTATGCTCTTAGCCAATTTAAGCCGCGCTTAGCACCTAGTTTTTTCTGCATATCTTCCAGAGAGCTGTAAACACGCTTATCGCGGATCAGCTTTGCGTATCCATCTTTAACTCCTGGGATTGAGGTAAGGTCTGATTTGGGATTGTTAATAAAATCCAAGAAATCTGTAATATCTTGAGGCTCAACAACTCTTTCGTTCAGCTTTGACTGCAAAACAGCTTGTTCAATGGCTTTTTCTGCGTCTGCTTGTTTAGCTGCAATTAGAAATACCCAAATTCGCTCAAGCTCTGCTTCAACTGCTGCTTCATAGATTGGTAGCCCAGTTAGCAAGTGGTATTTGTCTTCCTCGTCAGTAATACAAACGATTGGCAGGGCAAAGTTAAATTCCCACCCCTTCAAGCTTTCGGAAACTTTTTTCAAATCAGACTTTGAAGTTCCTGATTTTTCGTGAGAAACCTCTATCTGATTTAAAACGACAAGGCTAGGCTGACTCTGAATCCCTTTATAAAATTTTACCATTTCTACATTCCTACTGAACTTTCAATCTGATTGATTCTTATCACGATCTCTTGGGTTAAGGCTGAGAATTGCTTTGCAACTTCGGCTGCTCCTTTATTTTGTTCAGCAAACAAAGAAATAGGCTGACGTACTTGAGATGCTTGCCCAACAGCAGTAGCTCTCTTTATTTCCGGCAGAATAGTGATTCCCGGAAATCTTTGCTCTACGGACTGCTTAATTGTAGTATGAATTTTCACATTTTTTTCTGTCATCATTGGTACAATTCCCAGAATAGCCCCCCGCTTTCCCATTTCCTCTTGAACTTCTCTAGCTCGTCCGATTGGGGTTCTGATGCCATAGACTGACAGATATTCCATCTGCGATGGGATAACCACATATTGAGCTGCATAGAGTCCATTACTAGCAATTGTAGTAGCGCTTGGCGGTGTATCGATAACTACATAATCGTAGTCATTAGCTATACCGGATTGTCGCAACGCCTTATCTAGTCGCTTTTCACGAATACCGCCCAAGTTGGCTAGAGCAACATCTGTAGTTTTGTAGCTACTGGGTAAAACATCTATTTTCCCAGAACTGCTTGTTTTACGGAAAATTTTATTAATTGGGGAAATTTGTATATATTCTTTGTAGTTAAAACTTTTGGTGTCATAGTCTTTCAAAAACTCTATAACTTCTTTTCTATCCTGAAAAGAATCCAAAACCTTATCAAATTCTTCTAAGGTAGAAGCTTTGTCAAATTCGTCAGCTTTGTTGACTCCCAAGGAGAGACTGGCATGAGCTTGATCGTCTAAGTCAATAACTAAAACTCTGTTACCTATTTTTGCCAGCTCATAGGCAATGTTGACAACTAAAGTAGTTTTACCAACCCCGCCCTTGGATGTATGAATTGCAATTGTACGCATTTTAACTGTATCCAAAAAATTTCTAACGAAATTTGCTACTGGTTGAACTTGTTCGGGGTTTTCTATATTCTGCTTACACTTTAGAGTCGCGAACCCTTGTGTATATTCGTAAATCTCCACTGAAAACGGATCGATCAGTATCCCAAATCTTGTATGAGAGTATTTTAGATACGTTTCTAACTGAATGCGAGCTGCCGCATCAAGTCTAATTTTAGTCGTCTTAATTTCAACCAGAAAGTTAATATACCTACTCAAATCTTCTACTAAGAAATCAACTTCTTTTTGAGTCCAAACTAACTGACTATTAGCAGTCAGTTTAGGTACTTTAACCTTAAACTCTGGAATCCAGTGAGAATAATTACTCTTGCGAGGCAAACCCGCCATCTCCAGCATTGTCTGAACCAGATGCAGAGACACGTAAGCCTCATTATTCCAGTCAGAAGACAGTTGAACCATGTTGAAGACTCAGGATTTTCTCTATTATTACCCAAAATGAGGTTGAGAGGATCGATCGCACTTTTATTCCTACTTAACAGACTCAGCCAACCGCTTCGCATTCTCCCGCCAATGAACATTAATCGGACTGTTGCGAATATCAGCTTCTAGCATCGCGATCAGTTCATCTACTGTTCGAGTCCAAGCTTCAAGCATTCGGTTGGTTTCCCCAAGCATGGCGACAGTTTTCTTAACTTTCTGTGGAGCGGGAATTTGTCTTGGCTCAGTCATACTATGTTCCAATCCATTTTAGCCTCTTGAACACTTGCTGCTGACGCATCAAGCGCAGCTTGTCCTTGCTCAATGCTCCCATACACTAAATCCAGCACAGCAGAGGAGACGATCGCCCGAGTGGTAGAGTGAAAAAGCCGATCGACCCTCAAGTCACTTATGCGATCGAGTTGCCCTCTAAAATGGGTTTACGTGCAACGAATCCTGCATGAGCTTTTGGCAAGTTGTACTCACCGTAACTACCGATGATTTGAACTTGAAAACCTACGCGATCGAGTGCTTCAGCAATATCTTTTGCCTTGTACAACCGCAAACAGTGTATTTCCTCATCTCGCCTGTAGGTTTCCCCTACTTTACGAAGAGTAATGATGCGGCGAATTAAGGTTTGATTCTCTTGATTTTCTTCCTTCTCAACCAGAACAATCCAATCTTTTCCTTCCGTGAATCCTTTGGTTGTGTTTCCTGCTGCAATCTGTCCGGGTTCTGCAATGTCAAAGATGAAAACACCGCCCTCGGTTAAGGCGTGATAAATGCGACGGAAAAATTGCACCAGGTTTTGGCGATCGTTGTCGGCATCAAACAGATAATTCAAACATTCGCCGATCGAGGTGACAGCATTACAGGGTGGGATATCAGTTTTAAACAGCGACTCAACTCGAAACTCGCCATCTGGCACTCTGTTTCGGGCAATTGCAATCAAAGACTCAGAAATATCAACTCCCAGAACACGATAACCAGCCTTTGTGAATTCTAGTGCATAATCCGCTGCCACAACCCAAGTCCACGACTAAACCTTCTTGTAGGTTGTTTTGGGCCAAGATATTCAATATACCAGGGGCAGATTTGAGAGCATAATCGCTATGCCCAACATCATGAATATATGCGAGGTCTTCCTTATACCAGTGTCTCATGACTTCGTTCCAACAGACAACCTCACAAATTTAGTGGCGATCGCACTTTTATTCCTGCTTGACAGACTCAGCCAATCGCTTCGCATTGTCCCGCCGATGAACATTAATCGAACTGCATTTTGCTTCGACCCATCGATCTTATTCCATCCATCCGTTACATCCGTTACACAATCCGTTGCCGAACTTCCTTCTGCTATACAAAAAAATCCCCCGCCAGAAGGCAGGGGATTTCATTTAATTACCTAGAAACCAGAGTTCAGAGTTACCCGAATTTCCCGGCCGTCGAGGCAATTACAAAGGCCGCGTAAGTGAGGACGTTGCCCACAGTAAAGTGAACTAAGCCAACCAAACGACCTTGGACGATCGACAAAGCAACAGGCTTGTCTTTCCAGCGAACCAAGTTAGCCAAAGGAGTGCGCTCGTGAGCCCAAACCAAAGTCTCGATCAATTCTTGCCAGTAACCTCTCCAAGAGATCAGGAACATGAAACCAGTTGCCCAAACGAGGTGTCCGAATAAGAACATCCAGGCCCAGACAGACAAGTTGTTAGTACCGTACGGGTTGTAACCGTTGATCAACTGAGAAGAATACAGCCAGAGGTAATCGCGGAACCAGCCCATCAGGTAGGTAGAAGACTCATTGAACTGAGCCACGTTACCTTGCCAGATGCCCAGGTGCTTCCAGTGCCAGTAGAACGTTACCCAAGCTAGGGTGTTCAGCATCCAGAAGACAGACATGTACATCGCGTCCCAAGCAGAGATGTCGCAAGTACCGCCACGGCCGGGGCCGTCGCAAGGGAAAGAATAACCGAAGTCTTTTTTGTCCGGCATCAGCTTAGAACCGCGTGCATCCAGAGCGCCTTTGACCAAGATCAAGGTGGTGGTGTGCAAGCCTAGTGCGATCGCGTGGTGAACCAAGAAATCGCCAGGTCCGATCGCCAAGAACAGAGAATTAGTACCGCTGTTGATCGCGTCCAACCAGCCTGGGAGCCATACGTTGCCGTAGTTCGGCCAAGCGGTAGAAGCAATGCTGTCAGGGTTAGACAACAGCACGTCCATGCCGTAGAGAGCTTTTCCGTGAGCAGCTTGGATGAACTGTGCGAACACTGGTTCAATCAAGATTTGCTTTTCAGGAGTACCGAAAGCAACTACAACGTCATTGTGAACGTACAGTCCCAAAGTGTGGAAGCCCAAGAACAGCGACACCCAGCTCAAGTGAGAGATAATCGCTTCTTTGTGCTGCAACACTCGATCGAGCACGTTACCTTTGTTTGATTCAGGATCGTAGTCCCGCACCAAGAAGATAGCTCCGTGGGCGAAAGCGCCGACCATGATGAATCCAGCAATGTACTGGTGGTGCGTGTAAAGCGCAGCCTGAGTCGTGAAGTCCTTACCTATGAAAGCATAGGGAGGCATCGCGTACATATGCTGTGCTACCAGGGAGGTAATGACGCCCAAAGCGGCGAGGTGCCAGCCCAATTGGAAGTGCAGCGAGTTGTTGTAGGTTTCGTAAATGCCTTGGTGAGGCATATTGAAGGGGCCTTCAACTTTCTTACCAAAGAAGTCTTTGGCGTCGCACATTTCTTTGATGCTGTGACCGATACCGAAGTTAGTCCGGTACATATGACCGGCAACGATAAACAGAACTGCGATCGCCAAGTGGTGGTGAGCGATGTCTGTCAGCCACAGGGATTCTGTTTGAGGGTGGAAGCCACCCAAGAAAGTCAGAATTGCGGTTCCCGCGCCTTCGGCAGTACCGAAGACATGGCTCGCTGAATCAGGGTTCTCGGCGTATACGCCCCAGTTACCACTGAAGAACGGAGCCAAACCGGCCGGATGAGGCGGGGTAGACAGGAAGTTGTCCCAACCTACGTGCTGTCCGCGAGATTCGGGGATAGCAACGTGAACCATGTGACCAGTCCAAGCCAAAGAGCTGACACCGAACAAACCAGCCAAGTGGTGGTTGAGGCGAGATTCAGCATTTTTGAACCAAGACAAGCTGGGGCGGTACTTGGGCTGGAGGTGCAACCAACCTGCGAACAGGAAGACAGCCGCCAGGAGTAGCAAGAAGATAGCTCCTTGATACAGGTCGGCGTTGGTCCGAATCCCTTGAGTGAACCACCAATGGTAGACACCGGAGTAAGAGATGTCTACTGGGTTAGAAGCGCCCCCTTGAGTGAAAGCTTCTACTGCAGGAGCGCCGAATTGCGGGTCCCAAATCGCGTGAGCGATCGGGCGGACGTTTAGAGGGTCTTTAATCCACTGTTCAAAGTTACCTTGCCATGCTACGTGGAACAGGCTGCCCGAAGTCCACAAGAAAATGATTGCTAGGTGGCCGAAGTGAGAAGCAAAAATCTTTTGGTAAAGATTTTCTTCGGTCATGCCATCGTGGCTTTCAAAGTCGTGTGCTGTGGCAATCCCGTACCAGATCCGCCGTGTGGTCGGGTCTTGGGCAAGGTCTTGGCTAAATTTTGGAAATTTCGTTGCCATAAGCCTTGATTAATCCTGAATCCTGAACAAAATTGAAGGGATTCGGTTCGGAGTTTGGATTCTGGGTTTGAGATTCCTCCCAAATCCCGAATCCAAAACCTAGGGGTAGTTTACCCTACCGAAATGATTCGCGCTAGGAAAAATGCCCACGTAGTGACAATTCCGCCTAACAGGTAGTGAGCTACACCCACAGCCCGACCCTGAATAATGCTCAGAGCGCGAGGCTGAATCGAGGGAGCTACCTTGAGCTTATTGTGAGCCCAAACAATGGATTCAATCAGTTCTTGCCAGTAGCCGCGGCCGCTGAACAGGAACATCAAGCTGAAGGCGAACACAAAGTGTCCAGCTAGGAACATCAGACCGTAGGCCGACAGTGCCGAACCGTAGGACTGAATCACCTGAGAAGCTTGCGCCCATAGGAAGTCCCGCAGCCAGCCGTTAATCGTGAGCGCACTTTGTGCGAAATTACCGCCGGTGATGTGAGAAATTGTGCCGTCTGGCGATACTGTTCCCCACACGTCCGACTGCATTTTCCAGCTAAAGTGGAAAATCACGATCGAGATGCAGTTGTACATCCAGAACAAGCCTAGGAACACGTGATCCCAACCCGAAACTTGGCAGGTGCCGCCACGGCCGGGGCCGTCGCAAGGGAACCGGAAGCCCAAGTTACCTTTGTCAGGAACCAAACGAGAACTGCGTGCGAACAACACGCCCTTCAAGAGGATCAGGACTGTAACGTGAATGGTGAAAGCGTGGATGTGGTGGATCAAGAAGTCCGCCGTACCCAACTCGATCGGCATCATCGCTACTTTGCCGGCGACTACTACTGCACCGCCGCCAAAAGCGTGGCTGACGATTTCCGTAGCATTAGGCGCTGTTGTGCCCGGAGCCAAGGCGTGGATGTTTTGCACCCACTGGGCAAATATCGGACGCAACTGAATCCCGGTATCGGAGAACAAATCTTGAGGACGACCGAAAGCCCGCATCGTGTCGTTGTGAACGTACAGACCGAAGCTGTGGAAGCCCAAGAATATGCAAACCCAGTTCAGGTGAGAGATGATGGCATCTCTGTGGCGGATTACGCGGTCGAGCAGGTTATTAACGTGCTGGGCCGGATCGTAATCCCGAACCATGAATATTGCTGCGTGAGCGGCTGCTCCAACAATCAGGAATCCGCCAATCCACATGTGGTGGGTGAACAGGGATAGCTGAGTCGGGTAGTCCGTAGCAATGTACGGATACGGAGGCATCGCGTACATGTGGTGAGCCACGATGATGCTCAAAGAGCCCATCCATGCCAAGTTCCACGACAGTTGGCAGTGCCAAGACTGCGTGAAGATTTCGTACATCCCCTTGTGGCCTTCGCCTGTGAAGGGGCCTTTGTGAGCTTCCAGAACTTCTTTGAAGCTGTGGCCGATGCCCCAGTTCGTGCGGTAGAAGTGTCCGGCGACGATGAACAGCACTGCCAAAGCTAAGTGGTGGTGCGTTGTATCGGTCAGCCACAGACCGCCTGTGGTGGGGTTCAGACCGCCTTTGAAGGTCAGGAAGTCTGAGTATGCGCCCCAGTTGAGGGTGAAGAAGGGGGTTAAACCTTTAGCGAAACTCGGGTAGATGTCAGCCATCAAGCCCGGTGTCAAAATCCACTCGTGTGGCAGAGGGATGTCAGCAACTGTTTTGATCAGCTTGCCGCCGACTGTCAGCGGTGCGCCCGCATCGATCGCGTCCATGCAAGCGTTAATCGGCAGCGAAACGTGGATTTGCTGTCCCGCGTAGCCCAAACAACCGCAGCCTAGCAAACCTGCCAAGTGGTGGTTCATCATCGATTCCACGTTCTGGAACCATTCCAGTTTCGGAGCGCGGACGTGATAGTGGAACCAACCGGCAAATAGCATCAGGGCTGCCATTACCAAGGCGCCGATCGCAGTGCAATATAGCTGGTATGAGTTAGTGATGCCGTTGGCGTGCCACCACTGGAACAGACCAGAGGTGATCTGAATCCCGTGAAAACCGCCGCCTACATCTGCATTTAAAATTTCTTGACCAAAAATCGGCCAGACCACTTGAGCGCTGGGCTTGATGGCTGTAGGATTTGTCAGCCAAGCTTCGTAATTGGAAAATTTAGCGCCGTGGAAATATGCGCCGCTCAACCATACGAAGATTACTGCCAAGTGGCCGAAGTGAGCGCTAAAGATTTTGCGCGAAACGTCTTCTAAGTCACTTGTATGACTGTCAAAGTCGTGAGCGTTAGCGTGGAGGTTCCAAATCCAAGTGGTGGTTTTTGGCCCTTTAGCTAGAGTGCGATCGAAATGACCTGGTTTTGACCACTTCTCGAAGGAAGTGGGAACCGGATTCTCATCGACTACTACCCTAACTTTTACCTCTCGCTCTGGAGGACTAATGGTCATGAAGACTCTCCTCTCGGTAAGACAAGGAACGAGAACTGATAATGTATCTGACATTCCCCGGGCTTTTGGTACGGGGATTCTCGGTTCTCCGACACATATTGCACTTCACTCTTTGCAGAGTTAGACGCAGGTGCATCGTCTCCCCAAGCATTTTGCTTCTTTGAAGAAGCCAGGTTCCCAGTGTCGCTAACAATGTCGCTGGGTACTGCCAACTCTTCTCACCAGATGAGCCGCCGATCGTGTCCCTGAGTTAGGTTTGATGCGGCTGCTCCTTTTGAGGGAGTTTTATGAATTATAAGCTTGCTAGAGGAGTATTAATCCCTTGTTAACAATACTTAAAAAAGCCTCTATTCTTGATGCAATAACGCCTTTAATTTCCATAGTCCCTCGAAAAAGTCAAGGGGTAATGCCATTAACTTTACAAAACTAAAAGATAAGGTAATTGAGGAATACTGATTTGTAGAGAAATGTTTCGGACAACGGCTGCGAGAGTTAATAGTCTGAGAGGATGGGTTCCCGCTGCAACATCAATCCGGGTTCCTACGAGCCTCCCGAATTCCCGATCGGCAATTCCCAAATACTAAATTCGGTTTTGGGCTATAGTTCCCTATGAGAAGGCTTCTAGGAGTATGGTTGCGTGATTGGCATCAATTGGCACAGAACGGTTGCGGGCAGGCTGCTGGCATTGTTCGCAGCAGCAGTATTAATTTTGGGTTTAGCAAGCTGTGGCGCGGGCCATCCCGAATTGCCCAAATCAGGGAACAAGAGCGGCTCAGATACCGCCCAGATGAACAGAATCTCAGAGGTTTCTCCCCCAGAAGCCCTTCAACAACTGCGTCAGGCTCTAGAAATCTACCAGCCTCAAATTAGTATTTTGAATCCAAAGCCTGACGAAGTGCTTCAGGATATAAACGTGCCTGTTCAGTTCCAACTTAAGGGCTTGCCCATTTTCAAAGATCCAAACTTGGGTTTGGGCCCCCATCTGCAAGTTTTATTAGATAACCAACCTTATGCAGCAGTTTACGATATCAACCAACCTTTAACGCTCTCGGACTTAGAACCCGGAACCCATACCCTGCAGGTGTTAGCCGCTCGCCCTTGGGAAGAAAGCTTTAAAAACGAAGGTGCGGCGGCCCAAACCACCTTTCACGTTTTTACCAAAACTGACGACAATAATCCCGATCGAACATTGCCCCTATTAACGTACAACAGCCCCCAAGGCAGCTACGGGGCAGAACCCATCCTGCTCGACTTTTACTTGACAAATGCCCCCCTGCACGAAGTGGCGCAAGAAAATTCCCAAGATGAAATACTCGATTGGAAAATTCGAGCCACAGTCAACGGCGAAAGCTTTGCGATCGACCAGTGGCAACCTATATATCTTAAAGGATTCAAACCAGGGAAAAACTGGCTACAGCTAGAATTAATTGACGAACGGGGAAATATCGTCAAAAACGCCTTTAATAATACAGTCAGACTGATAAATTACGAACCGCTCGGTCAAGACACTCTTTCAAAATTACTGCGAGGCGAACTAACAGTAGCAGAAACTCGCGGTATAGTCGATCGTGCCTACCAAGCCCCCGAGCCCACACCAACGCCAACCCCCGAACCGAAACCGACACCTGCATTAGAAAAAACACCAGTTGTCCAACCCTCACCAGCGGTTCCAGAAACCCCAGTTACCCAACCCAGCTTAGAGCCAACAGTTGCTCCCGAAGTTGCTCCGGTTCAAATAATAGAACCGACGCCAACAGCAACCCCGCAACTCGAAGCGCCAAAACTTGTAGAACCAGTTCCAGTAATAGAACCGAAGCCGACAGCAACTCCAGAATTAGAATCATCGAAAGCTGTAGAACCAGTTCCAGTAATAGAACCGAAGCCGACAGCAACTCCACAGTTAGAAACCCCCACAGTTGTGGTTCCTGTTAAAATAATAGAACCCACAGCAACAGCATCTCCCGAAGCAAAAAAACAGGAATATAAAGGATACTACAATCGGTTTCGCAACTTTTTGCGTCAAGTTGTCGAACCTGCTACTCCTTCAGATTCCCCAACTCTGCCAGAAATAACAAAAAAAGCTCCAGTACCAAAAGTAGTCGTTCCTACGATACCAGAACAGTCTCCCAATCTTGTACCGCCAGCGCCACCAGTTGCCACTGAAACTCCTAGCCAGCCAACCCCCGACTTAGCTGCTCCCGAAAAAACAGTTTTAGAACCCGAAAATCAGCCAAAATCCGAACAAAAAGTCGAATTTGCCACGTAACAAAATCTTTCTGAGCTTCTTCGTGGCATGGGCGTCCCGCCCGTGCTGCATCTGCGGTCAAAAATTAAAGGAAACCCAAAAATGACCTACCTAGAAACAGCAGCCCAATTCTACAGCGATGTTGCCGAAACACCCCAAATCGGACTTTGCTGCGTCCAAAGCAGTCCCTTGCAATTGCCAGGATTAAAAATTCCCGAACAAATGCAAGAAATGAATTACGGCTGCGGTACAACAGTCCACGCCGCCGAACTTGTCGGCAATCCAGTCGTGCTTTATGTAGGCGTCGGCGGCGGTTTAGAAGCACTGCAATTTGCTTATTTTTCTAGACAAAAGGGAGCAGTAATTGCCGTCGATCCGGTTCCAGCAATGCGAGAAGCGGCTGCACGAAACTTGCAAGTTGCCGCCCAAGAAAATGATTGGTTTGATGCGAGTTTTGTGGAAATTCGCGAAGGCGATGCTTTTGCATTGCCGGTGCCGGATGCCTCTGTAGATGTTGTCGCCCAAAACTGCTTGTTTAACATCTTTGAACCTGCGGATTTAGCTAAAGCATTAAAAGAAACTTATCGGGTCTTAAAACCCGGTGGCAGGTTGTTGATGAGCGATCCGATCGCAACTCGCCCCATTCCGCAACATTTGAAGGAAGACCAACGCTTGCGGGCCTTGTGTTTGTCGGGCGCTTTGACATACGCAGAATACGTTCAACACCTTGTAGACGTTGGTTTTGGGCAAGTAGAAGTTCGGGCGCGCCGTCCTTACCGGCTGCTGGACAAATACAATTATCAGTTAGATGCGGATTTGCTGTTAGAAAGCCTGGATTCGGTGTCTTTCAAAGTGCCAGTACCGGATGACGGAGCTTGCATTTTCACTGGCAAGACGGCGATTTATACGGGGAAGGAAGAGCTGTTTGATGACGGGGCGGGTCACGTTTTGCAGCGGGGAGTTCCGGCGGCGGTATGCGATAAAACTGCTGGGAAGTTGGGGGGATTAATGCCCGACAAGGTGTTAATTACTGATTCGACTTGGCATTATAACGGCGGCGGTTGCTGTTAGATTGATTTCCAAATCTGGAGGTAGCGTTCACCGCAGAGATAGCTGCCTCTTTCAACTATTTCTACTGATAGTTATCTCTGGACTATACCTCATAAAAATTATCAGAGGAGTTATTGTATGAGTATTTTAGATGTGTTAAAGAAAGAGAGCTTCTCGGTAAGTATGAAAAATATTTGTTGCGAAGGACATCAAGAGCGTGAAATTCTAAAACTCATCCTGTCCTACCTAGATAATATGATTGACCAGCGAGTATTTGATGCAGTCATTTATGAAAGGTTGGAGAAGATTACTCTAGAAATAGGGGAATTGTTGAAGGCAGATAGAACCACAATTTTTCTATTCGATAAAGAGCCAAATGAACTGTGGGCCGTAGCCAGAGATGAAAATGGCAAAAGCCGAGAGATCCGTATCCGTGCAACTGTAGGAATCGCAGGGGAAGCTGCCACCTTCAAAAAAGTGGTAAATATTCCCTATGACTTTTATGATGATCCACGTTCTGTAAATGCCAGAAAGGTTGAGCAAAAAATAGGATATCGCACCTACACAATGCTGGTTATGCCTTTGTTAAATGAGGAAACAGGCGAGTTAATCGCGGTAGTCCAACTGATTAATAAACTCAGACCCCACAACCAAGATTATCATACTTTAGGCGAACAGATTGACAAGGTTGGGTTTACTCAAGCAGACGAAGAAAATTTTAGAGAATTGGCCTCGTCCATTCGCTTAGTTGTAGAGTCGTCCAAATCTTTCTACGCCGCAAGTCAAAGACAACGGGCCGCGACAGCGCTGATGAACGCCGTTAACGCTCTTTCTCAGAGCGGTTTAGACTTAGATGATACCTTGAAGCGGGTGATGGATCAGGCCCAAGAACTGATGCAAGCCGATCGCAGTATCTTGTGGCTACTTGACGCAGATAAAGATCAACTGTGGACGAAAATCCCGATCGCCGGCGATCTTAAAGAACTTCGCATACCCAGAACCGCCGGTTTTGCAGGTATTGTGGCTCAATCCGGCGAACCGCTGTTGATTCCCTTTGACGTGTACGACGATCCCCGCGCTGCAACTTCCAAAGAAGTGGATCAAAAGTCGGGGTATCGCACTTGCAGTATGCTGTCTATGCCGGTGTTTAACTCCAACCACAAATTGATTGGCGTCACCCAATTAGTTAATAAAAAACGACCAGGAGAATTCCCCCCCTACAACCCGGAAGATTGGCCGCAAGCCCCCGAACAGTGGAAAGCGAGTTTCAATCAAACCGACATGGAATTTATGAAGGCGTTTAACATCCAAGCAGGAGTCGCCCTGCAAAACGCTATCCTGTTTTCCGAGGTCAAACAACAAGAAAACAGACACAAAGATATAGTGCGATCGCTCCCTAATGGTGTCATCTCGACTGATGAAAAAGGTAACATTATTACCGCTAATGAGCGAGCTAAACAATTGCTAGGTGCTAGCGAGGGAGAAGTCGTAGAGGGTGTATCTTTGGGTGATTTAATTAAAATCGAGAATGATAGTTTTAGTCAATGGTTAAATGCTGCTTTGTCACCCGAAGGCGATCGAGATAGAGAGCAATATTACCCCAATCTGGTTCTATTGCCATTGCAAGGAGAACCGCAGAATATCAATCTGTGGGTTAACTCAATGACAGACGCGCTCGACGAGAATAAAATTAACGGTGTATTGGTTATTTTGGAAAATAACAGCAGGGAAAACCAAGGATAAAATTTGAGAGAAGCAAGAAGACTATATTGTTGGTGAACCCGCCCTGGAAGCCATATATTAATTAGCTTGGTATTTTCGGACATCACCTAACTATTCCTACTTACCAAGCTATAAGCTGAACTTGAGGCGCGACTGATTCCCTGCAATATTGCGTGATTAGCGCTTGGGCATTTTCCCTGTTTTGTCCTGTGAATAAATTGAAAACTACTTCTTCATCTTGAGAGGAGAGATATAACAAACCACAGTTTTTTACCCGTGAATAAATTAAGGGAACTTTGGCAAACTCAAGTAAAGTAGCTTTTTTGCGATCGCGCTCTCTCGCTTCTGGGCTATCGTGGTATTGAGACTGAAACTCTACTACTAGGCAAGGATTGTAGTTCAAGTCTGTGATTAGAGCATCGACAGCACTGGGGCTAAATAAAAACTTTTTGAGTTCCCAGTCAAGGTTGCTGACTTGTTCGCAAATTTGGGATAAGCTAACCTGTGTATGGATTTTATAGTTGTTGTCTACACAGGTATGAAGAAACTCAAGCATTCTTTCTTCGTAAGGGTTGACCAGTCTTTTGGCTTTGACAGACATTATTGTGCCTCCATGAGAATTTTTGCAAAGTGACCCAAGAACTCTTCTAGAACTTCACTTGAACTGATAGAAACCTGCCATGCGTAGGGAAAAAGTTTATCTTCGCTGAATATGACGTAGCTGTCCCTATTACTTAATGTTTCAATGGGAAATTTTTCATTTTTATTAAGGATAATTTTTGGGAGAAATCTGCGTCTATAGTGAGCCCTTACATAAACGTTGGGTTCTCCTCGTCGTACATGAGAGTTTATTAGCTGTTCTTTTGTGATTTCATTTATATAAAAACTGCCCCTTGTTTTCCCTTCTATTAGGGTAGTAAATCGCGGATCAATTGAATTGAAAAAAAGCTCTTTTTTACTTGGTAAAACCCAGAGTGATCCTGCTGTAAGAAGTTCAGGTGTTACTCCTTCCCCTGTCCAATACTTGAAGCTGAGTATATGTTCGTCTAAGATATCTTGAGGAATAGAAATAAATAAACTATCCTTTCGCTCTTGAAAAACAACTTGATAACGTTTATCCGCTTTCCATAGCTTCTTAACTCTGTATCCTATATATTGAGAGGTTCGCTTCTCTTCAAACTTGTCATAGAAACCAAGTTGCTTGAGTAAACTCGTAGCTAAAGACATCAAATCTTCGCCACCTTCAATCACTTGAATATTGGTTGAAATCAGCCGGGGTACGCCGTTTTCCACCTCAAAACGCTGGATGACATCGTAGATAATTTTAGACATTTGCTGGTTCCTAAAAACCTTTGCTAAGGTTTCTAGATATAGCTTAAACTTGCCATCCAGGAATGTCAAGGATCTTGGCTAAGATTTTTAGATCCTAGGGAGAGAGGGATTTTTTGAGTATTTATACGCAACAAGGACAGTGATGCCCGATCGCACCTCTCGCCCCCCTGTTGTGGTACAGGCACTCGGACCTGTACCACAAGCCCTCGTTTAACCTTCCCTTTTCCCCATGCAGCGAAACTTCCCGCTAAATTAAAGAAGTAAAAAAATCATTCACGCCCTACCAAGGAGATGCCATGCCTCGCGTCAGAGCACCAGAATTCCCCGGAAACTACCCCTGGCTAAACACCGAGAAACCTTTATCCATTGAATCCTTAAAAGGGCGCGTCGTCCTCCTCGACTTCTGGACTTACTGCTGCATCAATTGCTTGCACGTCCTCCCAGACTTAAAATACCTCGAACAAAAATATAAAGATTCCCTCACGGTTATCGGCGTTCACTCCGCAAAATTTGAAAACGAAAAAGAAGTAGAAAACATCCGCCAAGCTATCCTCCGCTACGATATCGAACATCCGGTAATCGTAGACAGCGGGATGAAAGTTTGGCAAAGCTACGCGGTTCGCGCTTGGCCGACTTTAATGGTGATCGATCCAGAAAGTTATGTCGTTGGCTTTGTTTCCGGCGAAGGCAATAGAGAAGCACTTGACGAGTTAGTTGGTAAGTTAATTGCTGAATACAAAGATAAAAATGCACTTAACTTTAAACAACTCAGTTTTCGCTTAGAAAAACAGCGCAAACCTCTATCAACACCGCTGGCTTTTCCCGGTAAAGTGCTGGCATTTGCCATCACTGCAACGGAGGCAAAACACCTTCACCAACATGAAGCTCTTTTGGGCGAAATGACTGAGGATAATGAATTTGTAGATGAAACTGTATTGCCCGGGCCTGCTAACTCGGTTCAACAAAACTTGGTCGGTTCTTGCTTGTTTATTGCGGATTCGGGACATAACCGAATTGTTGTGAGCACTACCGAAGGCGATGTGCTGCACGTCATCGGTACCGGCAAACCGGGTTTAACCGATGGGGGCTTTGAAGAGGCGGAGTTTTTTGCACCTCAAGGTATGGCTTTTGATGCAGAAAGTCAAATTCTTTATGTTGCTGATACGGAAAATCATGCTCTCAGAAAAATTGATTTTACGACTCAACGAGTGGAAACTGTTGCTGGTACAGGCGAACAAAGTCACGAAATTGCACCGGGCAGCGGCAAGGGTTTAGAAACCAAATTGAACTCGCCTTGGGATTTAGAAAGAGTTGGAAATAGACTTTTTATTGCTATGGCGGGTTCGCACCAAATTTGGGAAATGCAATTAGACACTGGTACGATCGGCACTTATGCGGGTATTGGTCGAGAATCCTGTGTTGACGGGAGTCTTGCAGAATCTGCTTTTTCTCAGCCCAGCGGCCTGGCTACGGATCGATCGGAGTTGTTTGTTGCTGATAGCGAAATTAGTTCGATTCGCGCTGTGGGTATTGATGAAGACCCGAAGGTGCGTACTGTTTGCGGTAGCGGTGAATTGTTTGGTTTTGGGGATAAAGATGGTCGCGCCGATGAGGTCAGGTTGCAGCACTGTTTGGGTGTTGAATACGCTCAAAATTACCTCTGGGTTGCTGATACTTACAATCATAAAATTAAGCGGATCGACCACCGGGGCGGTACGTGCAGAACAATGATTGGAGATGGTACAGCAGGTTTGGTTGATGCTAAAGGTCTCAAGGCTCGATTTTTTGAACCTTCAGGGTTGAGCGCGATCGGGTCTCACTTGTTTGTTGCTGATACGAACAATCATGTGATTCGGAGAGTTGAGTTGGATACGCTGGAAGTCACAACTTTGGATTTCACGGGTTTGTGTCCTCCTGATGTTTGTCTTCCTGATTGAGCCGATCGACCTTTTTCACATCAGACACCGTTCTCAATTATCCTGATTGCCAGATTGATTTTGATAACGTAGGGTGCTCTTCGGTGCACCTTACCACAATTTTCAACCAAAGTAAGTTAGCCTAATTATTCGCGGCGAGTGCAGTGTCTCAGCAGCAATTCAGTCTGGATGCAGAACCTGTATATTTATGGTGCAGGGCAGAAGAACACCTGGCCGATATAAGTAGAGCGTCAAACCACTTTTTGCGTCCACCACTGAATTGCTAGATGTTGTTAATGCCAGGGCTACTCAACGCGCGATCGCCAGTATTAAATAATCGCAAAAATCTTCGCCCAAATCTAAAATTCCGAATATCTCAGCAGCCGCATTATTTTTTCATCATCGTTCAATTCGCCGACAATTCGCCGCACGGGTTTCGGCCAGATTTTAATCAAAGTAGGAGTTGCTGAAATCTGATCTGCCTCAGCTTGTTCTGGATGTTTTAAAACATCAATTACTTTCAAAGTGTAGGGACGATCGAGGCATTGCTCTAAGAACTGGTGTAAAGTTTCGAGGGTGCGTTCGGTGCTGGGATTGCTGCCGGAAACAAAGAGGCGCAAAACGTACCCTTGAGTTTGTGGCGGTGGGGTGAGTGCTGTTTGTTTGGGAAGCGGAGTCTGCTGCGATTGCGGGGAGGACGAGGGAGATACGATCGAACCGATCGAGTCCGATCGAGTTTCGGGGCTGGCATACTGTACAACTAAGTCGTGATTTTCCCAAAGTTCGGGGAATTCTTGGTGATAAGTAGCGATCGCCATCGGTTCGCACATTTCTTCGCTGCGGGGATGCCAAACCAAGTCGCCAGTCCCAAAAATGGCATTCAGCAGGGTTTGATGTCGCAGCACCGGGGGGTAAGCCTCGGCAGCAACCCGCACCTGCCGATCGCCTGGATCGAGCCAGCAGTCAACGGTTGCGGTATAGCAAGGTATCAGAAAATGTGGCGGTTCCGACAAACCGAGGATCTCCTGTAGAGCTACGCACAACTGCAAGTGCCACCGAGTTTGCTTGCGGGAGTCTATGCAATAGATTAAGTCTCCCCCTGGTGTAAACAGCGCAATACCTTTGAAAAATTCTGGCAAAATCGGGCGATCGACTTTCAATGAAGTACACCAATTAAAGTTAACAGTTAACAGTTAACTGTTAACTGTTAACACTCCACCTTTAGACTCGACCTCGGAGCATCTGAGCCATTTCGTTCGGGAACGGCGAGTTCTCTACACAAAGTTCTTCAGTAATCCGACCTTCTTGATAAAGACCGTAGAGCGACTTATTCATCGTCGTCATGCCTTCATAAGTATCTTTGATCATGATTTGATTGATTTCCTCATTCTGGCCCTTGAGAATGTATTCCTTAACCACGTCGGTATTGATCATAACGTCGTGGAAAGCAGCCCGCTTCCCGTCTGTGGTTTTGCACAGCAGTTGAGCAATAATCGCCACTAGGGATTCGGAAATTGAAACCCGTATGGCATCCTGTTCTTCCGCCCCGAACATATCAAGAATCCGGTTCAGGGTCTTAACCGCACTGTTGGTGTGCAGGGTTCCTGCAACTAAGTGACCGGTTTGAGAGGCTTTGAGGGCGATTTCCACCGTCTCTCTGTCCCGAATTTCTCCTACTAGCAGCATATCCGGGTCTTGTCGCAGAGCGCCTTTGAGAGCGCTCATAAACTTGAGGGTGTGCCTGCCGACTTCCCGGTGCTTGATCAAGGATTTTTTGCTTTCGTGTACGAATTCTACGGGGTCTTCGATCGTGATGATGTTGTAGGCTTTATTCTTATTGATGTAGTCGATCATCGCGGCCAAGGTGGTAGACTTACCCGAACCTGTCGGGCCTGTCACCAAAATCAGCCCTTTGTGGTAGCCGCATATTTTCCTAAATACCTCCGGCAGTTTCAATTCCTCCATTGTCAATATTTTGGCAGGAATTAGCCGCAGCACCATCGCCGGGCCGGCCAAGGAGTCCATGCAACTGATCCGGATGCGGACGAAGCCGAAGTCGAAAGCGCCGTCAAAGTCTAGGGTTTTTTGGAAAATTTCTACTTCTTCATCGCTCATGCACTCGCGCAGCCAACCAAAAAACGTATCTAAATCCGTCGGTGGATAGCCGATGTCGGCAATCTCGCCCCGGGTGCGGAAGCGGGGAACTTCGTTTACTCCGAGGTGAAGGTCGGATACTCCTTCTTCTTTGGCTCGGATTACTAGCTCTTTCAAACTCGGAGATCCGCCGCTGCTAGAGTTCGGGTTTTTAGGTGTGGCGAAGGATTGCGGCGGCGGTGCTGGTGCTGGTGCTGGTGCTGGTGCGGGCGGCGGTGCTGGTGCTGGCGGCGGTGCTGGCGGCATTCCTGCTGCTCTGGGGGGCATCCCTGGAGCTGGAGGGCGGGGTATTCCGGGCAGTGGGGGAGCTCCGGGTACGGGCGGGCGAGGAGCTGGCGGATGCTGTTGTGTCATATGCGCTACCTTAAGTTGGTGAGAAGGCTGACTCGAACAGATGATTTGTGGGAGTTGGACAATGCCGATCGCCATTGTGCGGGTCTTGCACAAAAGCTTGACTGTTCTACTCAGTCTATCCTAAGAGGGAGTCATAATGCTGCACTATTAAGGAAATATTATGCCAATTGGAGGATGCGAGCGCTCTCGCTCTACGGCGGAATATGGATTTTCTACATTTTTGGAGAATTTTTTTAATGAAAAGAGTTTTCCGCAACCAGTAAGTATAAATTGATACTTTAGCCCCCTATTAAGGACTTAAACCGATGAATTCTGTCGATCGGGCTTTTACTCCAGCTCTGGAGTTGGCGGAGTCGATCCGCACCCTGGAAGTGTCGCCTTTAGAAATTGTCAATCTCTACTTGGAACGGATCGATCGATTAAACCCCGAGCTGGGCAGTTATTTTACAGTAACCGCCGAGCGGGCGATCGCCCTGGCTAAATCTCAAACCGAAAAACTAGCTGGGTTAAACAAGCCACAGGAATTGCCACCTTTTTTCGGAGTGCCGATCGCCATTAAAGACTTGACACCAGTTACCGGCGTTCCCTGTACCTACGGCACTCAGGCTTTGCTGGGTAACATCTCTGCCTACGACGAGTCAGTAGTCTGGCGGATCAAAGCAGCGGGATTTAACATTCTGGGGAAAACAGCAACCTCTCAAATTGGCTCATTACCTTACACCGAACCAGAAGGTTTCCCACCGGCGCGCAATCCCTGGAATTTAGACTATACGCCCGGAGGTTCCAGCGGAGGCTCAGCGGCGGCTGTAGCAGCGGGTTTGTGCGCGATCGCCCAAGGTTCAGACGGCGGCGGTTCGATTCGAGGCCCAGCTTCCTGCTGCGGTTTAGTGGGCATTAAACCGTCGCGGGGGCGAGTTTCCTGGGCACCTGTCGGAGATTACCTCAGCGGCATTTCTGCCAACGGCCCACTGGCGCGCACTGTAGCTGACGCCGCCGCACTTTTGGACGTGATGTCAGGCTACACAACAGGCGATCCGTACTGGCTACCCGATTCAAATCCGACGTTTTTAGAGGCTTCCCGTCAAAAGCAGGGCAAGCTGCGAATCGCTTTTTCTACGACTATTTCCCCTGTGGGCGAGGTTTCGGCTACCTGTCAGCAAGCGGTACTCGAAACAGTAAAATTATTGACAGATTTGGGCCACGATGTCGAACCTGGATGCCCGGATTTTACGGGTTTAATCGAACCGTTTATCGCAATTTGGCAGTCGGGGGCTGCTGCAAGCGGCATTCCAGGCCCTGCTTTGGAACCGATGAATCGCTGGCTGTTAGAAAGAACTATTTCGGCTGGGGAATATTTGCGGGCGGTGAATCAAATGCAGGTGATTTCACGGCGGATTGTGGGATTCTTTGAAAAATTTGATGTGTTAGTTTTGCCGACTTATATGCACTCGCCAATCCGGGTTGGGGAGTGGGCGGATTTGAGTTTTGAAGAAACTTTGCAGCGGATTATTAATTGGATTGCTCCTTGTCCGCCGTTTAATGCTAGCGGTTTGCCTGCGATCGCACTTCCTGCTATTTTAGATGACAACGGTTTGCCCGTGGGAATTCAAATTATCGGGCGGCCGGCAGCGGAAGCAACTTTAATTGCTTTAGCGGCGCAGATGGAAGCGGCGAAACCTTTCCCGGTTTTAGATTTTAAATAGGGAAGAGCAAGGGATAAAAGCACGTTTCACTTTTTTATTGGTGTGCCAAATCAGGATTTGTCCGCGGGGAACTAGAAATCCGGTTTTTGGCAGAAATTTCTATTGACTGTTGACTGTTTGACATTTGAACAATACAGATGCAACGGCAAACGAAAGGATTGAGAAAGGGGACAAATTTCAGGTTGAATTCTTGTAAAATATAAGGTACTTCTTAAACTACTTGACTTTTTTGGGAAGTAGGGTAGAAGTTTTCAACTTAATTGCCGCTGGCGGGTGTATCTAAAAAAATAGCTTATGTTTAAGACAGCAGGACTGTTTGAAGAAAACCCTATTCAGGGAAATATTGCGGGTGTTTCAGCGGAAATACTAGACTTATTCAGTAATTTCGATCGCTTAAATCGGATCGGCAAAAGTGCCATCGGCGATACCAATGGTTTATTTGATACCAGCTACGATTTGACTCAAAAACCCGATTGGCCGGCTGCTGCGACTGGTAGTGCGATCGACCTTTTTGAGCCATTCACCGACTTCGGTCTCCAATCGTCAGGAAGCGACAATCTTAAAGTTGATAGTAGTCTAAAATCCCAGACCGCTGTCTCCACTCAAGTTCAGACAGACGAACTGACAGGGATGGATTTTGCTGTTGGCGATAGTGGTGGCGGGCCAGAACTCACCCTATCCCAAACTTCTTCGCTATTTCCTGATGAAAACTGGGCTTTCAATTTTACAGATTACACCATCGAGCACCAAGGTTTAAACACCCTAAACCTCAAAGTTGGTTACGGATTAAAACCGGGAATTACCCAGAACGAATATCCCGATTTTGTACCAATTTACCAAAGTATTGATAACTTCCTAGTTAACTACCCGAACGAAACAGATTTTTGGGAAATTGTTAACAAAAATTTAACGAAAAAGGTGCTTAATGAAAATCCGGTATTGACAGATGTTACGATTCAACTTGAAGTTTTGCCAACTGACAGATTGCCCTACGATCGCGCCAGTACAGTTTTCCGCAGTCAATCGGGCCAAATCAAAGAAGATTGGAATTTTTCAGTCAAAGACTACGCAATCAATCACCAAGGATTGAACAAGCTCAATCTCGATATAGATTACCAGTATAAGCCGGAAATCTCTCCCAATGAATATCCCGATTTTGTGCCAATCTACAAAAGCATTGATAACTTTTTAACCACATATCCGAACGAAACTGATTTTTGGGAAGTTGTAAATAAAAACTTGACTCAAAATATCCTCAAGGAAAATCCTGCCTTGGTGGCAATTAAGATAGATTTCAACGTTCTGCCAAGCCCAAACTTGCCCTACAACCGCACCAGCAAAGTTACTCGCACTCAACCCAGCAATCCTCAAGGAACTTTCCTAGTTGGCAATAGCAGGGGAAATAATGTACTTCGGTTTGACGGCAATACCGGCAATTTTCTAGGCGAATTTATTTCACCGGGAAGCGGCGGTTTGTCCAATCCAGATACAATCGTTTTTGGGCCAGATGGCAATGGCGATGATAAGTCGGACATTTACGTTAGTAGCGGCGAAAAGCCCGGAAATTCGGGAGAACCGACAGCATCTGCGGTATTGCGGTATGACGGAATTACTGGCGCCTTTATTGACAAGTTTGTCGGCGATAATCCGAACACGGCGGTCGATGAAACTGGCGGATTATTTCGCCCTTACGGTTTAGCTTTTGGCCCTGACCGTAATTTTTATGTCAGCAGTTTTTTGAGCGACCAAATTCTCCGATATAACGGCAAAACAGGACAGTTTATTGATGTATTTGCTTCGGGAAATCAGCAAGCGGGAGGATTGAATGGCCCGAACGGTTTACTGTTTGCTCCTGACGGCAATTTGTATGTGACAACGCAGGGGAGTGTTGCTCGCAATGGTAAAGCAGATTATAGCGCAAGTTTCCCCAGTCAGGTGCTGCGTTACAACCCTCAAACCCGGCAGTCAAGTATCTTTGCTTCGCCCGATCCTTCGCCTCGGAGTCAGGGATTTGCAAGTCTTTTGGGAATGGCAATCGGGCCCGCTGACGGCGACCTTTATGTCAGCGATTTTGCTAACGATATCAGGCGCTACAATTTAAAAAGTGGGGAATTGGTCAAGGTTTTATCTACCAATTATACTGATACTTCGCCCAGTAGCAATTATCTAGGTAGTTTGGCCTTTTCGCCGATCGGCAATTTGTTTGCAGTTGGCTTTGACAACCGCGCTAATGCTAACGGTGCCGGCGCGGTTTTGCGGTATAACGGCCAGACTGACGAACCGCTGCCAATATCGGGAAATCCTGGGTCGAGTAACAGTTCTATTTTTGTCCCTCCCGACAGCAAGCTAGAGCGTCCAATAGGAATTGCTTTCTTTCCGTCCGATGCTCAACTGACGCAGAAATGGAATTTTACATTGGCAAATTACCCAATTAATCATCAAGGGTTAAACAACCTGAATATTGATGTAAATTATAAGTACCAAGACGGGATTCAAAATTATCAGTATCCTGATTTTGTGCCTATTTACAAGAGCATTGACAATCTTTTAGTTAACTACCCGAACGAAACAGATTTTTGGGAAATTGTCAACAAAAATTTGACCGAAAAAGTGCTTTCTGACAATCCGGCAATTTCGTCTGTGACGGTTAATTTGGACGTTTTACCGACCAACCAATTGCCTTACGAGCGCAGCAGTACCGTTACTCGCACTCAAGATGGTCAATTAGGCGAAGCATGGGATTTCAAGCTTCCTAATTACTCGATCGATCACCAGGGTTTGAATAACCTCAATATTGATGTCAAATATCAGTACAAACCAGGAATTACGCAGGATGAGTATCCAGACTTTGTGCCGATTTACAAAAGCATCGACAATTTCTTGACTAATTATCCCAATGAAACGGATTTCTGGGAAATTCTTAATAAGAGTTTGACGCAAAAGCTGCTAGCTGAAAATCCGGCTTTGGATTCGCTGCAAATTAATCTGGAGGTTTTGCCGACAAACAGATTGCCTTACGATCGAGCTAGTATTGTGTCGGTCGCTTAGCCTATCATTGAAAATTAGATGGACAAATCTTGACAACAAATACATACTTAGCTACCGTAAGGTTAAGGTTAAGTACGTTGCGTAGAAACATGGTTTTTTCGCGTCCGAGACTAACCCATTTAAATTGTCTGTTGTGGTGAAAAACCCGGTTTTTTTAAGAAACCGGATTTCTGAATTAGGAGCGAGTTTGCCAAGCTGCATCTGGGGATATATGCCTGTGTTCCCTTGCATTTGATACCTAAATAGTGGTGGACGCAAATATGATCAAAAACCAGGTTTCGGCGTTAAAGTCGATCGCTCACAACCTGTTATTTTGACTCTTAACCGGCTTTTTGTGCCTCCAGACAAAAATATAGTTTTTTTAATCGGAGTTCGCGATCCACCCAATTTCTAGTCATCAAAGCCATATTTTACCAATAAACCGAGTTGCTCGCGCCCAGTCCTACTTATTACCAATTACGCTGTAATTAATTGAGAATACCTCTTTAGATTGATAGACATTTTGATTATTTCCTTTTAAATATGGTAGCAGTTCGCTGCCAATATTTAGGGTGAAATTTATGTTAACTTCCGGGCCAATTACCGCCCCCGTTCCCGTTTTTCTAGTTCTTTTAGCAATCATGCTACTCGCGCCGCTGTTATTTGAGCGCTTGCGATTGCCGGGAATAGTCGGTTTAATTATTGCTGGCGTAATTGTCGGGCCCAACGGTCTAAATTTGCTGCAGCGAGACGCTACTATTGTTTTGTTAGGTACTGTAGGATTGCTGTTTTTGATGTTCCTAGCGGGACTGGAAACTAGCCTCGACGACCTCAAACTCAATGCGGACAAAGCTGTCATATTTGGGCTGGCTACTTTTTCGCTACCGATGATATTGGGGACGGGAGCAATGCTGCTGTTGGGATATAGCTGGCTGGCTTCAATTTTAGTCGCTTCTTGTTTCGCTACGCACACACTTTTAGCGCTGCCAATTCTCAGCAAATTGGGATTGATGCGAACTCAGACTATTACTACAACTTTGGGCGGGACTTTAATTACGAATGTCTTGGGGCTGTTGGTGCTGGCAATTGTTGTCAAAGCTTTCAAAGGAAATCTCACTCTCGATTTTTGGCTGGTTCTCATTCCATCTCTTGCTATCTACACTTTTGGTACTTTGTGGGGAGTCCCCAAAATCGGTCGCTGGTTTTTTAAGAAATTCGGACATGACGAAAATGCCGAATTTATATTTGTATTAGCTACCCTGTTTGTAGTTTCTTACGCAGCAGAACTAATTGAGATTGAAGCAATTATTGGTGCGTTTCTATCGGGAATTGCCATTACTCAAATTATTCCCAAAATGAGTCCCCTGATGAATCGGATTGAGTTTATTGGCAATACGCTGTTTGTGCCGTTTTTTCTGATTTCTGTGGGGATGTTAATTGACCCGCTAATTTTGGTGAAGCAGCCGCAGTCTTTGTTGGTGGCGGCGGTGATGATTTTAGCAGAGGTGGTGAGCAAGTTTTTGGCAGCATGGCTACCGGGGAAATTATTTCGTTTTGAGTTTCCCAGCATTATGGTAATGTTCGGTCTTTCTGTTGCTCAAGCTGCTTCTACTTTGGCTGCGATTACGGTTGCTTTTGACATTAAATTGGTCGATCGCGTAACGGTGAACGGCATCATTGCCATGATTTTAGTAACTTGTGTCGCTTCTCCTTGGATTGTATCTCGGTGGGGTCAACAAATGCAGCAGCCGGGGTCTAGTTTGCCGACTGCTACTTCGCGAAAGAATTCATGGGGAGATCGAGTTTTAGTGCCTGTTGCTAATCCGAATACGGAAGATAATTTGCTGCGTTTGGCTTTGATTTTAGCAAAAAGCTCTCAGGGAACTTTGCTGCCGCTGCATATTTTGTCCGATCGCGGGGAAGCAATTTCGCCCGCAGATAAAATGCAGCAAACTCAACTTTTGACGGCTGCGGAAACTGTCGCCCATGCTGCTGCTTGTGCGGTTGAACCGATCGCGAGGATAGATGATGCGATCGATCGCGGAATCCTGCGGAGTGCAACCGAACGCGAGGCTAGTTTAATAGTTTGCGGTTGGAAGGGATTTTCCACGACTCGCGACAATTTTTTTGGCAGCATCATTGACAATGTGGTAAGGCGATCGCCCGTACCCGTACTGATTGCTCGATTTCCCGATCCTATCCAGAATACAGCCAGAGTTATTTTGGCGGTCGCTGACAGCGAGTTGACTCAGTTTGGATTTCCGGAAACGGTGGATATTGCGAAGAGTTTAGCCGACGAACTCAAGGCGACTTTGCAAGTGTTGTTGGTGACGACAAAACGGGAACAAAGCAACAAAAGTGCGCCGGAGGTAGAAATTCTTTCTGAGATACCGGTAAATCGGGTGCGGGGAAATTTTATCAAGCTAGTTTCGCAGAATTTGTTAGAACACGATTTGCTGATTTTAACAGCAATTTCTCACCAACAGAAATTGTGGGAACAACCGGGAGCTCTTAAAGAACCGGAAGCGATCGCTCGGGCTCACCCAGATATTTCCATGCTTGTTGTTTATTTTCCTGTATCTTGAGAAAAATATAAACCGCAGATTACGTTATGAATCTGCGGTTTATATTTTAGGGCTAAAGCCAACTGGCAAATTAAACAAAGGTATGTAGTTGCGCTTTAGCGCTCTTTCTTAGCTTAGGAAAGAGCGCTAAAGCGCAACTACATACCTAAAATTTAAGCCCTATTTGTGACAATTGTGTAAGTCTTATATTTAATCCTAATCCAACGGAATTGCTACCAAAATTTCCGCACCTTGGCGCGGTTCGGAAATACACTAGATCCCTCTTTTCACTCGCGAAGTTTGTATTTTTTGGGCTGCCGATTAAAAAATCCTTCAACTCATCATCATTAGCACCCGCACAAGAAGTGTACTTAGGTACGGAATGTGCGATCGGCAAGTAAATATGCCCAGAGGCCTTGACGATCGCGCCTCAAGCCAGACAATTTTTCGGCATTGGGGAGAATTTTGAGAATATGGTGATATATCTCCTCTAGTTCAATAAGGTAAAAATGAGCATCAGACCAGCTTTCAGATGGTTTTCTTCGGTGGCGAGTGTTTTGGGTTCGATCGCGATGGATACTTTCAGTGCTGTGACATCTACTGTAAAACCGGCAGAAACGGTTGTTGTTGTCCGCAAAGGAATTTTAAAATTGTCAATATCGGTTGCAGATTTGCGCGAACTCGCAGAAACAGGAAAAGTCCCCGAAAAACTGCAAGCTTACGCCAATCTCCTGTCCTCTGAACAGCGCAGTCAAATCTTTCGAGCACTGCAAGCAAAAATTCCCCTAAATGTAGTCGGCCTGAGCAACTTGCTAAATACCGGCATCGGCACTGCAATCCTGACGGATTTGACTACAGTCATACCCAGGCGCGACGGTGCCGGTGCGGAAGCGCTGCGAACCGCTCTGGTGCTGGGAGCGAAAGCCCCGGAAGGCTTATCGGTATTGAGTTTCATTGAATCTTATCCCAGCTCGCGCTTAGTGGTGGATCTCGATCGAGCTTTCGCAGTTTTGGGAAATTTGAACGTAAGTTTTTGGCAAACTCAGCGTTTTATGACGGCGATCGCACCTCAGTTAGCAGCGGTTAAACCTGCCCTGAACCTGCCTTTCGACCCGAGCCAGCGCGGCCCTAATGGCGTGCGGGTACGGGCGCTAGATTTGAACGATAGCGCCCGCAATCGACCTATTCCGGTTGATGTCTACTGGTCGAGAGCTGCGACAGCCGACAAACCGACGATCGTCTTTTCTCACGGTTTGGGTTCTGTGCGCACGGATTTGCGCTACTTAGCCGAGCATTTGGCGTCTTACGGCTATGTGGTAGCAGCTTTAGAACATCCGGGAAGCAATGAAACGAATACTAATGCTGCGATCGCGGGTAAGTCTCCCTTGCTAGCTCCTCAAGAGTTTTTAGACCGTCCCAAAGACATCAGTTTTGTACTCGACGAACTGACAAAATTGAACCAAACTGATGATAATTTGCAGGGGAAAATCGCGATCGACCGATCGGTAATTATTGGCTATTCCTTCGGCGGCGCTACAGCCTTGTGCTTGGCCGGCGCCGAACTGCAATTGAGCGGACTCAAACAAAGGTGTGAGGGGGATTTGATTGGGTTCAGCTTGGGCGAAGGCATTCAGTGCGCCGCGGCCGCATTGCCCGAAGAACGGTATCAATTGCGGGATGCGAGGATTAAAAGGGCGATCGTCATGAATCCGATCGCATCATTATTATTTGGAGAAACTGGTTTAAGTGCAATTCAAATTCCTACCTTAATAGTAGCATCTTCTGCCGACAAAACAACTCCCGCCTTAGCCGAACAAATTGCCGGCTTTCCGAAAATTCCATCTCCTAAATGGCTAGTCGGTTTTGTAGGAGGAACCCACTTAAGCGTCAAAGATCCGAGTACAACTTTAGACCAAGTTCGCAGACCGAGTACAGGAATTACTGGCGATGAACTTGTCGGCGACCAAGCTGTTAGCATACGCAATTATATTAAAGCTGTAAGTTTGGCCACGGCCGCTCAACTAACGGCAGAAGCTGACAAATATGCAGTTTTTCTAACATCAGAATACGCGCAATTTGCTTCCACACCGGCAATTCCAGTGCGGCTGGTAACAGAAATTTCCCCGGAAATTAATGCAGTCGTGCAAACTTTTATTCAAGGGAATAAGTAGTCATTAGTCATTAGCTAATAACTAAGGGTTAAGACTTGTACTAAGACGGATAAACCGGGTTTTTTAACAGGAATTACACTTGCATATGTATATTTAGGGTGGGCAATGCCCACCTTATACCAATCCGCACTAACAACCCCTTTATAAGACTCGGCGATTGAAATCCCACTCTGCGCTTGCCTGTCGTCCCTCTCTGCGGACTAATAAATAAAGGAAATATTTAAGCCGGATGTCGTATTGCGACCTAGCAGCCTTTCCTTTTGTGTGCGCCGCCGCTTAGACCCAGGGTGTATGTTTCTTCTTAAGCTGTTTCTGATATATTTTGTCCGTGCAAGGGCAAAATATAACAAAGCGCTTTCACAAACTCTACTCCCAAACTGCCATGCCTAAAAAAAATTTTATCCCGCTGTTGCTTCTGTTTATAGCGCTGTTTACCCTTTACGGTGACAGTTTAACTTTTCTCCCCAAACCTGTAAGAGATACTAGCGTGGCAAGTCGAAAGTTCTTCGTCGGGTTGTGGCCATCATGGGTGAAGCCGCAAGATTCAAACAAGCAAAGGGATAAGGAGATTGAGAACTTGGACAAAAGCCCTAGTCCCAGTAGATAGTTTTGATCTACTCACGAGAAACCTGGTTTCTCTAACAATACCTAGCCATTTTCTTGTAGGTTGAGTTAAGCAAAGCGAACCCTACGCTTCGCTTCGCCCAACAGTACGATTTTAGATTTTAGATGAAAGATTTTTTATCCACTCTCTAATCTGTAATCGATTAAACTTAAGATTTGAGATTTTCCTCCAATCGGTAAGGTGCGCACTGCGCACCCTACATAATTAGGTTCTGCGTTCAGGACTGTTTTAGATTGGTTCTCCCATCTAAAATCTAAAATCTAAAATCTAAAATTGATTAAGCGTGCTTTTTCAACCAGCTAAACATAGCTCGCAAATCTTTACCAACTTCTTCAATAGGATGTTCTGCTTCCTGACGGCGCATGGAGGTAAAGCCCGGTTTGCCGGCTTGGTTTTCCAGAACGAATTCGCGGGCAAATTGGCCGGATTGAATTTCGCTGAGAATTTTGCGCATTTCGGCGCGGGTTTGATCCGTGACGATGCGGGGGCCGCGAGTTAAATCGCCGTATTCTGCGGTATTGGAGATGCTGTCGCGCATTTTGGCGAGGCCTCCTTCTACTACTAAGTCAACGATAAGTTTAACTTCGTGCAAACATTCAAAATAAGCTAATTCCGGTTGGTATCCGGCGTCAACTAAAGTTTCAAATCCAGCTTTAATTAATGCGCTCAAACCGCCGCACAAAACTACTTGTTCGCCAAAAAGATCCGTTTCTGTTTCTTCGCGGAAAGTCGTTTCCAGGATGCCGGCTCTGGTGCCGCCGATACCTTTAGCATAGGCCATTGCCCGATCGCGCGCTTGACCGGAAGCATCTTGATATACTGCAAACAAACTAGGAACGCCTTCCCCTTGTTCGTAAGTCCGCCGCACCAAGTGTCCGGGGCCTTTGGGGGCAACCATTACTACGTCTACATTGGCAGGAGGAACAACTTGGCCGAAGTGAATGTTAAAACCGTGAGCAAATGCTAAAACATTTCCTTCTGAAAGGTTCGGTTCGATTTGTTCTTTGTAAATAGTTTTTTGAACTTCATCGGGCAATAAAATCATGATGAAGTCAGCGGCGGCGGCTGCTTTGTCTACCGGGTGAACTGTTAAACCCGCGTCGGTTGCTTTGGCGGCAGATTTGCTACCGGGATACAAACCGACAACGACATTCATGCCGCTGTCTTTGAGGTTGAGGGCGTGGGCGTGTCCTTGGGAACCGTAGCCGATGATAGCAATCGTTTTGTTGGCTAAGAGGTCTAGGTTCGCGTCGGTGTCGTAATACATACGGGCCATAGTGCTTGTCTCCTGAGATGCAAATTGGGTGATTGACTGCAAAACTCTCATTTTATCAAAGTAGGGTACTTTTTTTTGCAAAATTTTTCAGGTTAAGATTTCGGCGGGGGAAAATAAAGGGCGATCGTCCTGAATTTAGCAGGCTTTCTCGCCGAGTCTGCGATCGTCCAATATAATTGTTAATAGCGTGCTGTGCATTTGGAAAAACCTCACATCTTGCACCATTCTCAAGAACAAGCAAGATGCCTGTTTCACAAAGAGTGAATTTTCTCGCTTCACAGGCCGGAAAGCCTGTTCATAAAAAGCTGATTGAGAATGGTGCAACATCTCAGACAAACGCAACTAACTAACTTTTTTAATATGAAAATAAAAGCAATACATCATGTCGCGATTATTTGCTCGGATTACGAAGCGTCGAAGAAATTTTATGTAGAAGTCTTAGGATGTTCCATTATCAAAGAAACTTTCCGAACCGAGAGGAATTCTTACAAACTAGATTTGCGAGTCGGCAAGGGCGACACCATCGAGCTTTTTTCATTTCCCCATCCTCCTGAAAGAATTAACAATCCTGAAGCTTGCGGTTTGAGACATTTAGCTTTTGCAGTTGAGGACATAGAAGCATCCGTTGCTTACTTAAGATCCCAACAAGTAGAAGTAGAAGAAATTCGCTTTGACGAGATTACAGAAAAACGGTTTACATTTTTTAGAGATCCAGACAACTTACCGTTAGAAATTTATGAACTTTAGAGCAACAGCCAAGGTAAAAAAGCTTAGCAAAAAGGGTAAATAATGGACAGTATTATCAGAAACACAATCACGATCGGATTGCCTACTTTAATGCTATTTATAGCTATAGCAGCTACAGGTAAAACAGGTGAGGCAGCCGTTTGGTCGGGTTTAGTCAAAGTAGGCGGTTCCTTTGGTATGCTGATCGGTTTAGGTGTGTTGGTATTTGTAGGATTTGTTGCCAATTCGTTTAGTTATTTTGTGGTAGATAGCTTGCTGGTGAGATTTTATCAAAAGCGGCGAGAGTTGGAACAGCCAGAACAACTGGTAATAGAAATTGATAAATTGCCGATTACCAACGACCTCAAAATTAAGCTGAAATGGGCGGTACTGCACAGAAACAACCAAATTATTAGCTTGAAGCACGTAATTTTAAAATGGTTTATCCTAGCAGCAATTTTAGATGCACTATTGTCAATTGCAGGTTACTTGGGAGCATTTAACCTATTTTTTGAGTTAAGTTCTCATTTTAAACTACAATATTTGTTGGCTGGCTTATCAATTTTTATATTCTTCGCTCTCGTGCGATCGAAAAAAATATGGTTGCTGGTGAGCGCATTTTGCATTATCATTAATTTGGCGGAAATTGTTCCTTGGTATTTTCCAGCGCCCGCCTTTGCAGGCTCAACTCCCGGACAAAACTTGCGGATTTTGCATTCAAATGTTTTAACGAGTAATCGGCGATATTCTGATGTGATATCGCTAGTTAAAGCAGAAAAACCCGATATCGCGGTTTTTGTAGAAGTTAGCACGTCTTGGGTTCGTGAGTTAGCGGTTTTAAGCGAAATGTTTCCTTACTATTCCAGCTACCAAGAATCGGATAGATTTGGCAGTGCCATCTACAGCAAGCTGCCTTTAAACAATACCTCTGTTAAAGCCTTTTCAAAGCAAAGAAAGAGCTTGTTGGCGGATGTGACCGTTCAAGGTAAAATCATTTCTCTGATTCTTGTTCATCCGACTGTACCGATCAAACATCATAGTTTTATCGCTCGCAATAAACAGCTAACAGCCATCGGCGAGTATGCAGCCCAAGTCAAAAATCCGCTGATTGTGCTTGGTGATTTCAATATCACAATGTGGTCGCCCTTCTACAAAAATATGGTAAAAACCGGAAATTTGCGAAATGCCCGATCGGGCTTTGGCATTTTACCGACTTGGCCGACTTTTATGCCACTGGCTTATATTCCGATCGATCACTTTCTAGTCAGCAAAGAAATTGGTGTTTTCAAGATTCGTACTGGCCGCAATGTCGGTTCCGATCATTTGCCGTTAATTACAGATTTGGTAATTTGAAGGCAGGATTCGATATTTTCTAATACAGTGTTTCCCGCTGTTATGAGGTACAGTAGCAGCAATGAGTAAACCAATTTATTAAATGTTTAGGGTTCATTAACTTAAGGGCAACTCCAATAATTTTATCAATCATTGACGTGGTTTTTGGAGTGAATCTTCGTAAAAAATATTTGAGTTGCGACTACCATTGCCTCAATGGGATTAAAATTGGGAGAATATGGACATAAGCAAATAACACTTGCACCGCAAGCTTCAATCATTGGTACAATTGATGCTAATTTATAGGCGGGTAAGTTATCATAACTACTACGGCTCCTTTCCATAATTCAGGACATAAAATTTTTTCAATAAATACGGCAAATGCTCGTCCATCCATTGAATCATTCATTGTCATCACTGCTAGCACTTTGTTCATACTAATTGCGCCAATAGCTGTGAATGAGAACCTCTCGATAAAATGGTTTGATTTCGGCAACTCTTGTTCCAGACGGAGAACAAGAATGAGTCCTGGTCAAACCCAATAGAATACCTGTTTCATCCAAAAACACGCTCGTTTTCTGGCTTGATATCCTTGATTTTATCCCAATACTCCACTCTCAATTTTTGTACTCTTTCTGTCGCAGCTTGGCTACTGTACCATGTTTTTTTTTGCGATTTAGCTCTAATTTTTGTAAGTAACGGCACATGGCTGCCCGACTCACCCAATTTCTGGTTTTTTGTGCAAATAATTAACACAACTCTACCTGCATTGGCATCGGGATGCTCTGCCACTATTACTCTGACTTCTTCAGATTTAGAAGTCAGATGACGCTCATTGCGGTTTCCCCTTTTTTTAGATTGTAAATTTCCCTCAGTTTGCGATCGAACGAGAATTTGGTAAAGGAATAGTTTCAGCCCGATCGGACTCGCACATCGACCGAGGAACGTCGCCACGTCAACCTGCTGAACAAAAAGCTGGATAGCCTGGTATGTTGTATACAGTAAATCAGCGGGCAGAGAGGAGCGAAGTATAATATGTTCTTGTGGATGTACAACTTGCCTACTTGGTTGATGGCCATCTTGTTCATCGTTGGTTTCGTTGCCTTTGGCTGGGCAGGCGTATACCTCATTCGACCCGTCATGCGCCGGAGATTTGGTCAAAACGAAGGTCACAACGAGCAAGTGACCTTTATCGTGAATGTTGTAGGCCTGTTCTACGGCTTGCTGCTTGGACTCGTGGTGGTAGCGGTATACCAACACTATTCCGATGTTCAGGAAAAAGTTTCCAACGAAGCCACCATACTCGGTGTGCTCTACCGTGATATCGCTGGCTTTCCCGACCCGCTGCGTCGCGAGCTGCAAGCGCAGTTGAGCGACTACAACCTGTACCTCATTAACGAAGTCTGGCCGGTCCAACAACGGACAGGAGATGTCCCGTACCGAGAGGTCACGGCCAAGATTTCCGCCGTTCAGGATAAGCTTGTGACCTTCAAGCCCGAAGGAGCCGCCCAAACCAATAGCCTGTACTTTTCCATGCAAAATTTGGATGAGTACGTCAAGCTTCGCCGGGATCGACTGTACGAGGTAAATAGGGCTTGCTGAATATATCGATCGCACTTTACGTGGCCTGGGTTTCGAGCGCGCGATCGAGAGTAAAGTGCAAGAT
>NZ_JAUBPO010000064.1:0-45934 GCF_036700785.1 Microcoleus sp. S28C3
CTGGCATCGATATCGCTTTTAATGAAAGATTCTAATTGGGCTATTTCTTTTTCTCTATCTTTTTGTTGCATTTGTAAGTTATCCATTTTTAATTGTCACAATCAAGTATTGCATATAATTGTATTACAATCATGATAATGATTTAGGATTGCTATATCAGTAGCATACTAAAAGCTGAAGGTCGATCTAATTTGTAGCTTTCAAAAAAGTCAATTCGGTGATTTGTGGCGCGGATCACTGACGTTTTAAAAAAAGGCGATTAGGGTCAGTATATATATTTGTTGTTTGGCGATCGCTTGGATATTTTATCAGACCAGCGATCGCGGCACGGTATTGTCGATCGATTTGTAAAATATCGGTCAAATCTAAGGCGATCGCTCCTTAGTTAAAAAAGCCGTTTCTGAAGCCAACACACCTAGTACCAGACTGCTGGATACTTTACCCACTTTAAATTCTAAAACCGAGTCCTATGCAACCAAAGCCTAACCTTAACCTATACTCATCCTTGGCGCATCTCCCCTGGCTGAAGAAAAGCTACACTGCCAAAATTATGATGGTTGCATTTTTAGGCACGCACGTTCCTTTGCTAACCTTAATGGTCTGGTTTCTTACCTCAAATGCTTACTCTGTAGAGACATCAGTCCGGGTTCTGCTGATTGCTCTGCTGGCGACATTAGCTGGTACGGCAGCAACGCTTTTTACCCTACGTTACCTCCTGGTTCCGGTAATCTTAACCTCGGAGGCTCTACAAAACTACCTCGATACAAAAACATTGCCGAACTTACCCACAGAGTTTGCTGATGAAATCGGTACGCTGATGGCAAATTCCTCACAAACGCTTTACAAACTAGATGAATTGATTGATTACATTACCCACTACGATAAACTGACTGGATTGCCAAATCGTGACTTATTCTGCGATCGCCTGAATCAAACCCGATCCCAAAATCACTCATCCCTGGTCGCAGTTCTGGTATTGGGTATCGATGATTTGACAGCGATGCGCCATGCGTTGGAGCCTGGGATATCTGACTTACTAATTAGAGCCGTTTCCCAACGGCTGGTACAGTGCATGGATCGGTCAGATCTCTTGGCGCGTTTGGGCGATGGTGAGTTTGCGATCGCTCGCAGCGAACTCCCCTCGCTGGAGAGTGTGGTCAAGCTATCCCAACTGCTGCTGAGTACGCTAGCAAAACCTTTCTCTATAGAGGGCCAACCGATCCACCTCACCGCCAGTCTTGGCATTACATTGAACCATTTAGAAAATACCAATTCTGCAGAGCAACTTCTTCAGCAAGCTCACTTCGCACTTCATCAGGCAAAGCAGCAAGGGCAGAGTCACTATCAATTTTATTCACCCGAAATGAACGTTGAGTTACAGGAGCGACTGATCCTAGAAAATAGCCTGCGCGGAGCGCTGGAGCGTAACGAACTACTGGTTTACTATCAACCGCTGATCGACCTCGACAGCGGACAGGTGACAGCAACGGAGGCGCTGGTTCGCTGGCAGCATTCTACAGAGGGTTTAGTCTCTCCGGCAAAATTTATTCCGATCGCCGAAGCCAATGGCGAGATCGTGCCCATTGGTGAATGGGTCTTGCGAACGGCTTGCGCTCAAACCCGTCGCTGGCAACTGGCTGGGATGCCAGCGCTGCGGATTTCGGTGAATCTGTCGGCTCGACAATTTGAGCAGGCGAATCTGGTTGAGATGGTTCGCCAAATTTTGGCCCAGACCGAACTCGAAGCTGCGTATTTAGAATTGGAAGTGACTGAAACTGCCTTGATGACTGACATTGAGCGATCGGTCAAAACCTTATTGCAACTGCGACAACTTGGCGTGTCCCTCGCCCTAGACGACTTTGGCACAGGTTATTCTTCCCTCAACTACCTGCAACGGTTTCCGGTTAATATGCTCAAGATCGATCGATCGTTTGTCCGAGATGTACTGTCTAATCCGAACAGCGCCACCATTACTGATGCCATCATTGCTCTGGCAAAAAGTCTGCGGTTAACGATCACCGCAGAAGGCATTGAAACCAAGGAGCAGCGTGACTACCTGCAAGCGCGAGGCTGCGATGAAGGTCAAGGGTTTTACTTCAGTCGCCCTGCTAACGCTGAAACGATCGCCAAACTGCTAAACGAGTCGTTTCAGTCTGATGCAGCATCTATGGCTCTTGCCACCCACTTTTAAGCTAAACCATTGGCTTTCACTGGTAATGCGATCGTAAGCTCAGTATCCATGCCTGCGGTTGAGTTGAATGCGATCTGGCGCACGCTGCAATTTGAAGATGGTTCTCCCGTCCTATAGCGATCAACTAAGCTTATGCTTAACTCAAATTACTAATAGGCTGTTTTTCTCTACAAGTACGGAAGAACCATTTGAGAAGCTCTCTAATTTCACTTAAATATTACCTTCGGCAATACTTTAAATCTTTACTTACAAAGGAGCAATCATGGAACCTAATATGCAACCTCAAAAACCCGTTCAAGCCGCCGTTGAAGACTTGCAAAAAAAGCGTCCTCGTCGTTCCGGCAGGCGAGAGAGGTTTTTCGATGCCCTCAAGGAAAAATATCCCAATTTTCACATTTTCTACGTGTTTTTCAACATCATTGCTATCTGGACTGGCTCTTTCACTATATTGGACTCATGGGCTGGTGGAGAAAATTTGTTAGAAACACGCGCCCCTGAATTTTCTCCAGAAGTTATTCTGCACTATCTTAGTTTGTTAGCGCTTGGCCTGATAATGCTTCTCTTAGACGACCTATCCTTGAAGGAGTTGCTATTTGGGAGAAAAACTCCTTCAGAAAAACCTTTCGAGGCTATGAATTTTAGGGAGAAAGTATTTCATCGCTTCAAAAATAACTATCCCGGCTTGTCTACTATTTATACTCTCATTGCAATCATCTTATGTTGGTGCGGTGTCTGGGGTTTCTTTTACACAATTCCCATGCAACCATTTTTGCGTGCCGTAATATCAGTGTTCGGTGGTTTCTTCTTGCTTTATATTGACGATCTGAAGCTGGACGAACTTTAGGGTTTTAGGGTAATAATTGACTGGTGAGAACCCCCTCAAAAGCCATACCTGTGGCGTATTTACACAAATCGCAGCTCAAAAAAGATGGGGTCGAAATTGTTAAGTGGCCCCATCTAATAATTATGTTCCCTCAATTTTACGCCTAGCGATCTAGAAAAACAACTTAAATCGGCAGAATACCTGACCCTCAAAATTCGGGTAAGTAGTCGGACATAAATAAACAATGCTGTGTAAAGAAAGATTAAACAGGTAAACAGTCAACAGTGTCAACCATTAATAAAAACAGAAGATGCAAGCTGACTTTGACTGACACCCTGCACGATTCCCAAATAATTATTGCCCGACTTAATCGCCGTAGAAGCGATGCTTGCCCCTCCATCCAACTGCAAACTCACAGCTTCAAAAGTCAAGTTTGCAAACCCGATACCGTCAGTCAAACCAATGTTATCCCCGATCGCAAAATCGGTAATCACATCCGCACCAATTAAAGTAGACGAAGCAGACAAACCTCCTGCTAAAATAAACGTATCATTTCCAGCGCCGCCGATCAGAATATCTTGACCGCGATCGCCCGCCAACAAATCTTCGCCGTTACCGCCAATCAAGATATCATCTTCTTTACCGCCGCGAATAGTATCGTTACCGTCCGATCCGATTAGCCGATCGTTATCGTTGTTGCCGCTGATAAAATCATTGCCAACACCCCCATCAATTGAATCCGACTCTTTGCCGCCCGATAAGCTGTCATTGCCACCTGCGCCATTAATTGTATCCGCACCTTGCATCCCATTAATGCTATCAACACCTTCTCCCCCGGTGATATTGTCTTTGCCGGAAAGGGCAAAAATTGGCAATCCCGCAGCATTTGTCGGTATTTGAGTATCGGCACTATCTGATAGGAAATAATTGCCGCCGCTGGCTGTATTTTTGGGTGCTGTCGTCGGGCTGCCGTCCCCTGTCGCATTGGGTATGGGCGAAATAATCGATACCAATGTGTTGGGAGTTGGTGTGGGAGTTGGTGTGGGAGTTGGTGTGGGTGCGGGATTGACGCTACCGTCAAGAGAAGTCGCAAAAACTTGCGTCCAATAGTGATTCCAATTTTCAGTGCCAGTATCGTCGGCTAAGAAATAGTAACCGATGCCAATTTCTTTGAGATTGGGGTTAAGAATGTTAGCCCGGTGGCCGTCGCTGTTCATCCACGAGGATACAACTTGTTCGGGTGTAGAAGATCCCGCAGCGATGTTTTCTGCTGCCGCTGAAAATTGATAGCCCGTTGCAGTAACCCGACTGGTGAATGACGAACCATCTTTTCCGGTATGGGAAAAGAAGTCTTGCAGTGCCATGTTTTGGCTGTGATTTTCCGCCGCATTTAGTAACTGAGTATTTAAGGTTAGCGGGGACAAACCTAATTTACTGCGTTCGATGTTGGTAAGTTCTAAAACTCTATAAATAAAGTTTGGATTGGTTGGAGTTGGTGCGACTTGAGAGGCCGATCGCTCTCCTGTTAAAATGTCCGAGGACTGAGAACCAGAATTTTGTAGTTGTTCAAGCATGGGGATGATAAACACTTTTAAGAGTGGGTTTTGCTGGTAGATTGCTTGCCCTCTTAACGATAGTTTCCCCGATCGCTAGCTGGTTGGGTACAATTCAATAATTGTGTTAATCCCTGCCGCTGCTTTATCTATTTTGATTATAGCTGTTGTCAAAGTGCCGATGTCAAGATCCCGGCTGTGGTTGAGAAAGGGAAGAGTGCGATCGACTTTGAGGAGAGTTTACAGGAAATTAGCGATCGCCCGTGGCATCAAGACAATTTTAGATTCGAGATTTGAGATTTTTCCTGATTAGTAAGGTTTGCGGTGCGCACCCAGCCCGCTGGCTAGCGGGCTAGAAACCCGGTTTCTACGAGTTTGGCGGACTGTCACGAGAAATATAGGAAGAAACCGGGTTTTTGAATTCTGTGTGCGATGGCGAACGGAATTTTTAGTAGAATCCTCAGAAAAAATTCTAAATTAATTCAAAATTCACACCTCAAAACTCACAACTTTAAAATATTCTCTTTTCCGGCTCTAGCTTCCTGAGCCACTTGCTCAACCTCATCTTTGGCGAGAATTTCCAAAGCTGTCTCTGCTTCTGCACCGCCCAACCGCCCGAGAGCTTGGGCGACTCTGTAACGGATCTGCCAATCTGCATTGGAAGCGTAGGGAAGCAGCAGCGGCAGCCCGCGTTTATCTCCCAATTCACCTAATGCGCTGATCGCAATGGTTTGGATCAATTCGTTTTCAGAAGAGAGGGCATTTTCTAACATCGGAAAGGCTTTCGGATCTCCCATTTCTCCCAAAGCCGCAACGATGCTGAGCTGCACCAGCCATTCAGATGTACTGCTGTAAACTTTCTGCAAATCTTCTAAAGCATCGCTTAATTTCAATGCGCCCAAAGCATCGGCTGCTGCTGCTTGCACGTCGGGTTCGGGGTCGTTGTTCAGGCTGTTACGCAGTACCTCTAAAGCGTTCGGCAGATTCTGCGTGCCGAGGGTTGATATTTGGCTGACTGCTGCGTAGCGAACCCGGACGTTTTTATCGCCGATCGCAATTTGAATCAGTTTATAGGCGATCGCGGGATCTAGTTGCCGCAGTTGGTTGACTGCTCGCAGCCTTTCGCCAAAATCCTCGGAATTCAGCAATTGTTCGACAGACTCAGGGGTAATGCTCATCGGATTTTAGATTTTAGATTTTAGATTTTAGATTTGGTAATTGGTAATTGCCAAAAGCGAGCGAGATTGAAACAGCGATAGACTCGTTTTCTGATGCAGTCCTGGAACTGCAAAAGTTAATTAAGATTCGGCCGCCATCGCTCGAATAATATCTCCCCTAGTGAGGATGCCGATTACTTTGCCGGCAGTATCAAGCACCGGCAATCGGTGGATGCTGCGATCGTGCATCAGTTTTGCAGCTTCTTGGAGAGATTTGTCGGGATCGATGGTAACTGGCTCTGTACTCATCGCTTCTCCTACTGTTTGTCCTAAAGCCTTGTGGAGCTCTCGCTCGTAACGAGATGGATTTTCCAAATAAATCACGCTGTCGAGCACCATGATATAAGCGGGCGGAGTTACGCCGCTTTCCCGCCACATCAAGTCGGTTTCGGAGATGACTCCTACCAACAAGTTATTCTCATCTACGACGGGAAGACCGCTAATGCGTCGATCGGCTAAAATTTTAATCGCTTCGTTCAAGGGCATTTCGGGTCGCGCCAAAATCGGCTCGCGGCTCATTACATCGGCTACTGTTTTTGGCATGATTAGCGGTTGATTGAGTTGTTGCTCTAAATCGATCATATAGGGAAAGCGTGACACAGACTGAAGAAAGGCAGCTCTGCTGAAAGGATTGGTTTGAAGGTAGAAGGAAGGAAAAAGTTTGAGTACCAGAATTTTGCTACTTTTTTCGATCGCACTGTAAAATTCTGCCCTTTGCCTCCCTCGGGCGAGCCATCTGCCTGACAAGATTGTTAAGATATATTAAAGAGCCGATAAATCCTTACCAATGCCAGAATCTCCAGCCCGAGAACCAGACTCCCAACCAGAACCGCGCTGTGTATTGGTTTGCCAGTATCAATCTTGCCTGAAAAATGGTTCAGCAGCAGTGCTAGCTGCTTTTGAAGCTCAACAAGTTGCAGGGGTAACAGTTGAGGCCAGTAGCTGTCAGGGACAGTGCAACACTGGCCCGACTGTGCGAGTTACCCCAGACGAAATTTGGTATTGTCGAGTTAAACCGAGTGATGTACCGTTGATTGTGGAAGAACACCTCAAAGAGGGAAAACCTGTAGAGGCGCTGTTCAATCCGAGAATTCATGCCCGTTATTATTATTAGTATTGACTTGATTCGGTCAAACTTCTCAGCTCTGGCGCATCTAATTTTAATAGTTATTGTTATGGGACTTGCACTTTGAAAATCAAAGGAATTGCGCTTAGTTTGTTAGTCCTAATTCTGGGGCGTCCGTCGGCGGTTGCGGCTCAAACGCAGACGGTTGCTGGGGATATTTGTCCGGGGGAATTGGGGGCACAAGTAGATGCGATCGCCAACCGTCCCGAATTTAGCCGATCGCGCTGGGGCATTTTGATTCAACCTCTATCTTCTACTGCTACTCTCTACAGCCGCGACGCCCAAAAATATTTTATTCCAGCATCAAATGTCAAGCTGCTAACCACAGCCGCTGCTTTGCAGAAACTCGGTGCAGATTTTCGGATTAAGACATCGGTTTACAGCGGCGAAAATGGAAGTTTGTACGTTGCGGGCAGGGGAGATCCGAGCATTGCTGAGCCTCAGTTGAAATCCTTGGCGCAGCAGTTGAAGCAGCGGGGAATCAGTCAAGTTAACGAGTTGATTGGCGATGACAGCTATTTTCAAGGCAGTGCAGTCAATGCGAATTGGGAATGGGAAGACGCGCAAGCAGGCTATGGAGCGCCGATTAACAGTTTAATTTTCAATCAAAACGCGATCGAACTTCTCTTGTCCCCGCAGGATATCGGGCAACCTCTGAAAGTTACTTTTGCCGAACCTAAGCTGGCAAATCAGTGGCAAATTCAGAACAATTCAGTAACAGTCGCTCAAAGCGAATCTGAGTTTATTGAAGTTGGCAGGGAGTTCGATCGACCTGTAATTCGAGTTAGCGGACAGTTGAAAGTTGGTGCAGAATCAGAACCAGCTTATGTCGCCGTTGTCAACCCCGCTAATAATTTTTTGCAGCATTTTCAGCAAGTCCTGGCGGCTGAGGGAATTCCTGTTAAACAGGCTTTCGTTGCATCTGAGCCTCGCAATTTTAATCAAGAATTAGCGACGGTTGAATCGCCATCGCTGACGGAATTGGTGAAAGAAACTAATCGAGAAAGCAACAATCTTTATGCAGAAGTTTTATTGAGGTTGCTGGGAAAAGTTACAGACAAGATGCCCCTGCCACAAACACTCACAGGCAAGATGCCTGTGCCACAAGAGGATACAGGTGAAATCGGTTTGAAAGAGTTAAAAACAGCTTTAACTCAATTAGGAGTAAATCCCAACAGCTACATATTAACCGACGGTTCCGGCTTGTCTCGGCACAATTTAATTAGTCCAGAAGCCTTGGTGCAAACTTTGAGATTTATGGCCAATTCACCTGCTGCATCTATTTACCGCCAGTCACTGCCGATCGCGGGCGAGAACGGCACTTTAAAAAATCGCTTAAATATTACACCAAACCGCGTAGTTTTGCAAGCAAAAACAGGAACTTTGAGCGGAGTTTCGGCGCTGTCGGGATATATCGAAGTTCCGAATTACGAGCCGCTGGTGTTTAGCATTATCGTCAATCAATCTGACCTATCGGCTGCAAAAATGCGATCCGCAACTGACGAAATTGTGCTATTATTGAATCGCCTGCGCCGCTGTTAAAACAACAAATTTAAGGTGAGAAAGTTAAGATTAGTAATTACACCTAAAAAACAGAACACCCAAAAACCCTACAAGTTTTAAGTTTAATTAGATTGCAGCGGCGGGACTCGAAAAGCAGCTACAATAAAAGCAGAAACATTAAAACCATTGGGCAGTTTCAGCCTGCTACCAGTCGGCGGGTTCTGTACTTCCCCAAAATAAGTCTAACTTTCCAACTATGAATTCTTTCGATTCCGAACAGCAACACATTTTTGTCGAAACCAACAACATCCGCCTGCACTGTGTTTCTCAAGGAGAAGGCGATCTCGTTCTGCTCCTGCACGGGTTTCCAGAGTTTTGGTACTCTTGGCGCCATCAAATCCCTGCGTTAGCGCGTCATTTCAAGGTTGTGGTGCCGGATTTGCGGGGCTACAACGATTCCGACAAACCGACAAGCGGCTATGATTTAGATACGCTGAGCGCCGATATTCGCGGTTTGATCGATCGGCTCGGCTATACAAAAGCTCACATTGTCGGTCATGATTGCGGAGGTGCGATCGCGTGGCACTTAGCTCAAAAATTCCCCGAAAAGCTCAACCGCTTGGCAATTTTAAACGCTCCGCACCCGCAGCGATTCGTGCAGGAAATGGCGAGCAATTTAGATCAAATCCGCCGCAGTTGGTACGTTTTGGCTTTTCAGGTTCCCGGCATTCCCGAATGGTTGATCCGGCAAAACTTGAAAGATTTTGTGAAAAATGTTTTTCAAGGACAAGCTGTTCGCAAAGGAGCTTTTAGCGCTGAGGAAACTAAGATTTATCAGACTGCTTTAGAAAAGCCGGGAGTGTTAGCGGCGGCGATGAATTATTACCAGCAGATGTTTCACCCGCAGCGGCTTTGGCATTGGGGACAGAAATTAGAACCTGTGACAGTGCCTACTTTGGTACTTTGGGGAGAAGAAGATGCGTTTTTGAGCCACAAACTTGTAGAAGGTTTAGACCGGTTAATTACGGCTCCGTTTAAGTTAAAATTAGTTCCTAACTGCGGTCACTGGATTCAGCAGGAAGCACCGCAAACGGTGAATCGAGAATTGCTGAGTTTTCTGAGAAATTCTTCTCCTTCTTTGGCTTTGGCATAGAAAAAATTAACGCTTGCAAATAAGAACGGGCAAGATGCCCGTTCCACAAGAAGATTGAATTTTTGTGGAACGGGCATCTTGCCCGTTCTTGATATCTGACACATTCAACTGTTTGTTAATCCCAGAGCAAATTTTCTTGGATCAGCAGTGCAATCATTGCAGTTCTGGAACAAACACCGAGTTTGATAAAAATCCGCCTTACGTAAGTAGCAACCGTCCAGTGACTGATATTTAAATTTTTGGCAATACATTTGTTTGGCAGACCTTGGGCTACTAATTGCGCGATCGCTCTTTCCCGTGGACTCAGGCTAATTTCCGGTTTGTCACTTGTGCTTTGCATACTTTTGCAATGAGGTAACGAGTTAAAATCTAATCAATTAAGGGTTGAATTCCGAGTTTTTCTCGAACTTGAGATAAAGGAGTTTCCCAATCAGATGCAACATCCCAGTCTATTAGCCGAGTGGCTAGTTTTCCGTGTTTTAAGCCTTTGATAATTTGTCCGATCGCGCATTTGCCACCGATCAGTCCAACTAACACTAAAATCGCACAGGAAGGACGAAATACTTGAGCGCGAGTAAACGCTTGAAGTACAAATTCATCTTCTGTTGAAGCTGAAAGACCGGTCAGAACGTGCCAAACGTCGTGGTTTCGCTGAATCCAGTCTCCCGATGCGATCGGCTCAAAGCCTTGTTCGTCCAAAAACCGCGCCACTTCGCACCCTAATGTTCCTGCTGGCAGTTGGCGCAATTTTTCCAAGTCTATTTCAAAAGGTCGATCGCTCTCAATTTGAGGATTAATTGTTCGAGCCATCTTTAATATAGCTTCTAATTGACCGTCAGCCATGATTGATTCTCCCTTCAACAATAATTTAAGTTTCGGGCAAATTAATTGGTGTTTGTCAAGTTCATTTTTGCGCTGAATCAAGACGACTTTTTTTACCTACTCAGCTTAGAAACCGTACTTTCTGTCACAGCAATTGACTTTCAGGAGCTTTTACATTTCTTTACAAACAGCCTCAGAGGTAAAATCTGCCAGTTGTCAAAATCGGGCTAGTGTTAGTTACCGCAACTTGACCCGCCGGGAAGTAACCGTAAAATCCACAGTATCTAGCGGTGATTGGAACTCCCTTACTTACGTATATAAATTTATTCTGCTGCTCATTATTGGAACCTGCAATGAGTCAGAAGTTGAACCGTGTAAACCAAGCGATGCGGGTGCTAGCAAGTGAAGAGAGTTGAAAGAACCTGAAGTAAGGTGAAGTTATGCAAAGTTGATGCTGGGGATGCTCCGCGCCTAGGGTCAGACGAGTGCGCAGTCGCTCAAATGAGTGTCACTCATTTAAGCGACTGGTGAAGTATTTGAATACTAGGTATAATAAAGTATAAATTTATAAAAGGTATTGCCATGAAACAACTTAATATTTGGTTTTATGCAGGAGTTTTGTCATTAATTTGGTGCAGTGCTGCTAGCGCTACCACTTATGTTGATCCCAACGGTCAAACTACTTTAAACCTGTCAGAAAAAGGGAACAATCGCAGCAGTTTTTACTTGACAAAAGTAGGCAATCGGGAATTTTTGGGCAATATTAAAGTTACCCGTTCCGAAGGAGCAGCAGGCTCTTATTATTACAGCGGAACTTTCAAAGACAGTGCGAGTGGCCCTGGAAAAAAAATTGTTTGTTCTGGAGATATTACCATTGTCACGCGTCAAGTTGGAAGGAGCAGCCAATTGGGAGCCGAAGTTACTTGGAAGGTGAAAGCAGGAGAAAATTGTTCTTCTGTGGGCAAGACAGTTAAAGTAAATTTAGTCGAAGCTTTACCGCGTGCTAATGCAAGTGGCGACTATACTTCTAGCAATGCTAATACTTGGTTGACTGAAACTGCTGGTTCTGGAACTTGGCCATTGTGGCGAATCACGTCACGGGATGGAAAACTCAACTGTCGCCAGACGCCAAACGGAGCAATTAAACAAGTTTACAGCGCGAACAAAGATAAAATTTTCGGTGAACTCAGGGGAACAAATGCAATTAAAATTGAGAAAGGTCAACCCTGGCTCCTGACAACAAATGGCTGTTATGTGCGCGCTAATTCTCAATACATTCAGCCAATTTCTTTGCCACAGTAAGTGACAAAAGTGATAAATAAACTGCTGCTCATCTCAAAGCCCTACTTCTTAAAGAAAGAAGTGAGGCTGCTGGGTTTTCTGTTGTTTTAACTTGTTCTAATTAAAACTTTATTTGCGATTTAGTGACCGAGCAGCATAGCTTCTTCTGCCAAATCTTTGCTTTGAATAACCTTCGGTTCCTTCAGGATAAAAATACAAAGGAAGCACACAATTACAGCAGCAATTCCGAGTACCTCAAAGAAGCTGCGGTTGCCTGCAACTGTTTGGGGCAGAAAGCTATAAAGGGTGGCGTAAATTACAGATCCGACACTGCCGTAAGCACCGATTTTGTTTTGCCAGTGGGTGTGGGCTTAACTATTTTTCTGCACGACAAATATGCTCAGAAGCGCTCTGCGACTCTCAACCAGCAGATAGAAGTTTTAGAGATTTCCTTCAACCAAACTCCTCAACATTAAACGTGAAATACTCTTATTTTAGAACCCCGACTTCTTCGATGAAGTCGGGGTTCTTTGTATTCTCTCAAATGCTTTATATCGTTTCCGGTTGCACCGGAATTATATAGAGGACACGGCAATGCCGTGTCCCTACCGCGATTAATTGTAGGGACACGGCATTGCACTCACGGTCTCGAAAGCTGTGGGTAATATTAATTCCGATGCTACCGCATTTGATATTACCCCTACATCTTAAAAAAACAGAATAAACAGAGCCCCGACTTCTTTAAAAAGTCCGGGCTCTAACAGCTATGGGATTTATTGACTAAAAGATTTAAATTTCTTCCAGATCCTCTACATCTTCTACATTATCTAGATCTTCTACATTGTCTAGATCTTCTACATCCTCATCATCATTGTCAACAGGAGCGACAGAATTAGCAGAAACCACAGCACCAGTCTCAAGTTTCTTTTTAACTAGCTCCTCAATTTCATTTTTGAAGTCGGTATTTTTCTCCATGTGTTGGATCACTTTGTCTCGTCCTTGAGCTATGTTCTCGCCGTTATAGCTATACCAAGAACCTTTTTTCATAATTACTCCCATTTCGTCGGCCAAGTCAGTCAGACAGCCTAAAGTAGAAATGCCTTTGCCAAATACAATGTCAAATTCGGCAATGCGGAAAGGCGGAGCAACTTTATTTTTAGCAACTTTAACTTTCGTGCGGTTGCCGTATTCTTCTGTGCCTTTTTTCAAGCTTTGAATCCGGCGAATGTCGAGCCGCACGCTGGCGTAGAATTTGAGTGCGTTGCCGCCGGTTGTTGTTTCCGGGTTGCCGTAAGTTATGCCGATTTTCTGCCGCAGTTGGTTGAGGAAAATGACGGTACAGCCGGATTTGCCGATATTGCCGGTGATTTTCCGTAAAGCTTGGCTCATCAATCGGGCTTGCAAACCCATGTGAGAGTCGCCCATGTCGCCTTCAATTTCGGCGCGGGGGACGAGGGCGGCTACGGAGTCAATGACTACGATATCGACGGCGACGGAACGCACGAGTTGATCGACAATTTCTAGGCCCATTTCGCCGGTATCCGGCTGGGAAACTAATAGATTTTCAATATCGACGCCTAAAGCTGAGGCGTAGGTGGGATCGAGCGCGTGTTCGGCATCGACGAAGGCTGCGATACCGCCGGATTTTTGGACTTCGGCGATCGCGTGGAGGGCTAGAGTGGTTTTACCGGAACTTTCCGGCCCGTAAATTTCAATGACTCGGCCTTTTGGCAAACCGCCGCCCAAAGCAATGTCCAGTGTCAGGGCTCCGGTGGGAATGGTTTCTACCCTCATGCGAGTGGAGTCTCCCAATCGGACGATCGCCCCTTTGCCAAAGCTGCGCTCGATTTGGGACAGTACGGAAGTTAGGGCTTTTTGCTTTTCTGAGTTTTCAGTGGAAGTTTTTATAGACGTTTCTTTTTTTGCCATTTGCGGTATGCGGGTAGACCCCTTGCGGAGCTTGTTGATTAACTGTACAACACGTATGTTAGCAGTTATTTTTGGGGTCTGGAGGTTCTGGGAGGATCTGCTTGAAGATTCTTGATTTTGGGGGTGGTTCAGCCTGAGCCAGCTTTCACAAGGGTCGGATCTAGAAGGTATTCGGCATCCGGCAGAGGGTAGAATTATTGTCTGTTGGGGTATGTACTGGGTATCGATCGCTCTCGGAGTGAGGTTTAAGATGGTCTACAGTGCCAAATTCCGTGAAGCGTAGCTATCCCGCAGGGAATCGCCACAATTAGGACAAGCATGGGATCTAAAACACATCAAGACACATCTGTTAATACCAAAAATTCCCGCTGGCTGATGAGCTTATTGGCGATCGGCATTTTACTAGGTATCGGATTTCGGTTCTTCGAGATCGATCGCAAACTTTACTGGCACGACGAAGCTTACACATCAATCCGCGCTGCTGGTTTCACACGCCAAGAAATCGACGACAAACTATTCCAAAACCGGATTGTTCCCGCACCAGAATTGCAAAAATATCAGCGGATTAAACCGGGAAGTACAGAAGCCGATACAATTCGTTCTTTAGCACTAGAAGACCCGCAGCATCCGCCTTTATACTTTCTCGTGGCTCGTTGGTGGATGCAGCAATTTGGCAGTTCTCTAACAGCATCCCGCACTTTGCCAGCACTATTGAGTTTGCTGTCGCTGCCTTTGATGTACGCTTTAGCTCAGGAACTTTTTGCCTCGAATTTGGCGGCGTTATTAGCAACAGCACTTTTGGCTTTATCTCCCTTTGACATATTGTTTGCTCAGACAGCAAGGCAGTACAGTTTGCTGACAGCTACAGTTATGGGCAGCAGTTGGCTGCTGCTGAGAGCAGTGCGGTTGCAGGGTTGGCAAAACTGGGCGTGTTACTCGCTGGCGATCGCCATTGGTTTCTACACTCACCCTTTCTTCAGTTTAACTCTCATCGGACACGGAGTTTTTATAATTGCTTACTGGTTGTTTGTCAAAAAAAGAGAATTGGAAGGTCACGTAACTAATTCCCTATTTTTTCTAGCAGTAATAGCAGCTTTAATATTGTATTTTCCCTGGATTTACGTGCTGACAACCAACCTGGAACGAGCATCAGCTACGACAGATTGGACGCGAGTATCTCCTGGTTTGCTGTATCTTGTCAAATTGTGGGCGCTCAGCTTTACAGCATTATTTTTTGACTTCGACTTAGGCTTTGATAATATCTGGACTTATGTGCTGAGATTGCCATTTTTGCTGTTAATGGCCGCAGCGATTTACAAAATCTGCCGCTGGACTAGCAGTTCAACTTGGCTGTTTATTTTAACATCAATCTTTGTACCTTTTTCGATCCTGGCGTTACCGGATATAATCTTAGGCGGCAAACGTTCCGCCGTCAGTCGCTATCTGATTTCCTGCTTTCCGGGAGTGCAGCTAGCAGTTGCTTACTTGCTCGCAAGTAACGTGAAAACTCAGGAGCGGTTTTGGCAAGTTATTTTAGCCTTGGTATTTACAGCAAGTATAGCATCCTGTACGGTCAGCGCTTTTTCTGATACTTGGTGGAGCAAAGACTTGAGTTATTTTAATGCTGAAGTTGCGAAAATTATTAACAAAGAGGCGATAGCTAACCGATCGATTAAAGATACAATTGTAATTAGCGATCGCGGTAACGATTTTACTAACATGGGAGATTTGCTTTCTCTGAGTTATTTGCTTGACAAAGACGTGCGGCTGATGCTGCTGAGCCAGTCGCCAGATATGGAGATGCTGAACAAATATTCGGCTCCCCTTGTATTCCGCCCTTCGGAAAAATTGCGATCGGCACTCAAGCAAAATCAACGCCGCTTAGAGCCAATATTGGAGTATGCCAAACTTTTTCGAGTGCGGCGAGCTTCTTAGAGCAGCTTGACAGAAATGGACGATCGTCCCCGGTAGGGTACGTCAGCCGATTTTAGATTGTAGATTTTAGATTGTAGATTTATTCCACAGATGAATCTGGGAGATTAAACTTTGGTCTGAAATTTTTGGATTTTCACGACAGGAGTACGTGGCACGGTATCCGTTTTTGGGCGGGGTCATCAAAAACTGTTTGAGTTGCCTCAAATATTTCGACTGACACACCTTAAATCACTATTGGGGCATTTCTGTCAAAATTCCCGCTAAAGTGCGTCAGAAAAAAGCTGTGTCAGTTGTCTCAGGTATTTGGGCGGACGCATTTGACATAATCAGCAATAATTATTTGAATACTTAGGATAAAACGCAATGCAAGAGTTAAATAATTCATCTTCCGAATCTGCACAGCAATTTCGCAATCTTCAAACAGAATTACGCGAACGTTGGGGAGCGATCGAAGACTTCGACAGCGGAGATTGTGACATTATCGTCATTCCTTCTCTCAGCTTAGATCAGCAAGAAATGCTGAAAATTGAGGGGGCTTACCACTACGAAGAGCGGCATTTATTTTCATTGATTCGCCTGCGAAATCCCCGCACGCGCTTAATTTACATTACCTCGGAGCCTTTGCACCCGATGATTGTGGATTATTACCTGCAATTGTTGCCGGGAATTCCGTTTTCTCACGCGCGCGATCGGCTTTTGCTGTTCTGTGCTTACGATGCTTCTGCCAAATCCCTCACCCAGAAAATTTTAGATCGTCCCCGCTTGATGGAGCGCATTCGTCAAGCAGCGCGGCCGACAAAATCTTATATGGTTTGTTACAACTCGACGCCCTTAGAACGCGAGTTATCTGTTAAATTGGGGATTCCTTTGTGGGCCAGCGATCCCGATCTGTTATACTGGGGAACAAAAAGCGGTAGCAGGCAAATTTTTAAAGAATGTGGCGTGCCTTGTCCTGACGGTTCCGAGTTGGTTTGGAATGCGGAAGATTTAGCAGAATCTGCGGCCGGGCTGTGGGAAAGGCAGCCGCATTTGCAGCGGATGGTAATTAAGTTAAATGAAGGTTTTTCGGGGGAAGGGAATGCAATTTTAGATCTGAAGCCCCTCGCAGGTAAAGCACCTACAGAAAAAGCGAAGGCAATTGGCGACAGCTTCCATAATTTACGCTTTCAATCCACAGGCGAAACCTGGGAAAATTTTAGCAGCCGCATTCCCGAATTAGGAGCAATTGCCGAAGCATTTATCGAAGGAGAAAAAAAGTTCTCGCCCAGCGTTCAAGGCAGAATTGTCCCCAGCGGCGAAGTAGAAATTCTCTCAACCCACGACCAAATTTTAGGAGGCCCAGACGGTCAAATTTTCTTAGGCTGCCGATTTCCGGCGGACGAATCTTATCGAATAGCGTTGCAGGAATTGGGATGGAAAGTAGGGCAAAACTTAGCTAAAAAAGGTGCTTTAGAGAGATTTGGAGTGGATTTTCTCGCGGTAAAGCAATCCGATGGGAAATGGGATCTTCAAGCAATAGAAATTAACTTACGGAAAGGAGGCACAACTCATCCGTTTATGGCTTTGAAGCTGTTAACAAACGGTCGGTACGAGCGTACTACGGGATTGTTTTACAGTCAGCAGGGCCGTCCGAAATATTATGTTGCTTCCGACAATTTGAAAAAAGAGCGTTATCGGGGATTGTTGCCGAACGATTTGATGGATATTATTGCTGACAATCAACTGCATTTTGACACCGGTACTGAGACGGGCAGTGTGTTTCATTTAATGGGCTGTTTGTCGGAGTTTGGCAAATTGGGATTGACGAGTATCGGCAATTCGCAGCAAGAAGCTGAGCAGATGTATAACAAAGTTGTGAAAGTGCTCGATCGCGAAACCTCATACTAAATCTCATTTAACCATTAATTATTTGGTCGTGAGAAATGGCTAATAGGTAATTGGTACTTTAAACTGACAACCGCAGATTTTAATCTGCGGGTTGCGGGTTGTAGCTAATTTTTAGCGGGATAAATGGGCGTGGGATCGATCGAACCTGTGCGGTTGAGCGGCCAAAAACGGACTATCGCCCTACCGATAATATTTTGCCTCGGTACAAAGCCCCAATAATGGCTGTCACAGCTTGCGTTTCGGTTGTCGCCGAGCACCAAGTAAGAATTTGGAGCTACAACTACAGGCCCGTAGGGATACTGTGGAATTTCTTCAATATATTTTTCCTGTAGCGGCTGCTTGTTAATAAAAACTTTTCCCTGTTTAACTTCCACAGTGTCTCCTGGAAGTCCGATCACTCGCTTGATATAGGCATCTTTGATCGGCGGCGGCTGTCCCGTGCACAAACTAGCTGGATCTGGAGGCATAAACACTATAATATCTCCTCGCTGGGGCTCTTGGAATCGATAGCTCACCTTATCTATAATTAATCGATCGTTAATTTGTAAGGTTGGAAGCATCGAGCCGGTGGGAATGTAGCGAGCTTCGGCAACCAGGGTGCGGATGCCAAAGGCCAAAAATGCTGCTAAGCCGATCGTCTTAATTCCTTCTATCCAAGGATTTTCGGTGTCTTGCGGAGGTTTTTCGTCGGCTGACTTGTCTAGACGAGTCATAAGTATTAAGTGACTGGGCTGGATACAAATTATAAACTTAATTCGGAGTTTTTTCAGGAAATCTACAAAATCTTCGCCGGCGGGGTGGGTTTTTGCATTGGTCCTGCAGACGACTGCAAAAGCTCTATTTGTGTTGAAATAATCTTTTTAGGAGCGGGCTAGGAGTGCCGCCTCCTAAAAAAAAATATTTGTTGCTTCACAGGCATCTGCCTGTTACCTCAAACGCGCCCGGTAAGAAACCCGGTTTCTTACATAGATATATCGTCCTCAACCTCTTATTTTCCGTATAAACCGAGTTTCTGAGCGCAACTCGCATTCATATTTCTTACTATTGACAGAACTCTTTTGAGGATAAAATTTTTCCAGGCTGACACACACCTTACTCATTTAATTATAGCTTATGCTGACCACATCAAGTTTGTTAATCCGCTGCGCTCGCGTTCTTTTGCCCAACGGCGAGTTTTTGGTAGGGGACGTGGAAATCTGCGAGGGCAAAATTGTTCGGGTTGCTCCTGAAATTGCCGCATCTGGCGATCGAGAAATAGATGCGATGGGCTTAACTCTGTTACCCGGAGTCATTGACCCCCAGGTACACTTCCGAGAACCGGGTTTAGAACACAAGGAAGACTTGTTTACCGCTAGCTGTGCTTGCGCTAAAGGCGGCGTCACATCGTTTCTGGAAATGCCGAATACGCGACCCCTGACAACCACCCAAGCTGCCTTAGATGATAAACTAAGTCGCGCCGCCGAGAAGTGTTTGGTGAATTACGGCTTTTTTATTGGTGCAACAGCCGAAAATTTGCCGGATTTGTTGACTGCGAATCCGACTCCAGGAATTAAAGTTTTTATGGGTTCGATGCACGGCCAGCTTTTGGTGGATGGAGAAGCAACTTTAGAGGCGATTTTTGCCAAGGGCGATCGACTAATTGCCGTACACGCCGAAGACCAAGCTAGAATCAATCAGAGGCGTCAGGAATTTGCCGGGATTTCCGATGTTGCCGTGCACTCGCAAATTCAAGACAATCAAGCAGCTTTATTAGCAACTCAGCTAGCCTTAAAACTTTCTAATAAATATCAGCGCCGTCTACACATTCTGCACCTTTCAACTGGGGATGAAGCTGAGTTTTTGCGTCAGGAAAAACCGAGTTGGGTAACGGCGGAAGTGACGCCGCAGCATTTGTTGTTAAATACCAGCGCCTATGAAAAAATTGGCAGTTTAGCTCAAATGAATCCGCCTTTGCGCGAACCCCGCGATAACGAAATACTTTGGCAAGCTTTACTCGACGGCGTAATTGATTTTATCGCCACAGATCATGCGCCGCACACTTTAGCAGAAAAAGCTCAAGATTATCCGAATACGCCGTCTGGAATGCCGGGAGTCGAAACTTCTTTGCCTTTGATGCTGACGCAAGCAGTAGAGGGAAGATGTACAGTTGCGCAAGTTGCTAATTGGATGTCAACAGCAGTTGCTAATGCTTATAAGATTCCCAACAAAGGGGAGATTTCTCCGGGTTTTGATGCCGATTTGGTATTAGTAGATTTGGAGAAGTATCGACCAGTAGTGCGAGAAGCAATGGTGACCAAGTGCGGCTGGAGTCCTTTTGAAGGTTGGAGTTTGACAGGGTGGCCAGTTGTGACTGTTGTTGGAGGAAAAGTTGTTTTTGAAAATGGTAAATTGGATACAAATGTGAGGGGAAAAGCGTTGACATTTGACGCTGAGCAAGCATGAATTTAACTCAAATGTTATAATTGGGTATTCCTGCATCGCAAAGGCGATATTACCCATGCTTCCCCAAGAACTAGAAACACAACTCCTGGCCTTAACTCCGACTGAGAAAGCTGAAGCCATCCGGCTTTTAACCCAAAGTTTAAACAATAGCTGGCCAGGAATTACCAAAACTCCAGACGTGTGTGGCGGCGATGCTTGCATTGCCAAAACTAGACTTCCCGTTTGGCTGTTCGTGAGTTTGCGCCGTCAAGGTTCAAGCGATGCTGAACTTCTACAATTTTATCCCCATTTGAATGCTGCAAACTTAGTAAATGTCTGGACTTATGCTGAGGCTAACTCCGAAGAAATTGAAACAGCACTCCGAGAAGAAGCAGCAGCAATGATGCAGGAAGTATAATTTATGGCACGTCTCTATGCAGATGAACAGTTCCCGTTTCCTGTTGTGGCATTGGCGAAATTGCGGTCACGATGCCCTGACTATTCAAGAGGCAGGAAATGCCGGAGATGATGACCCGGAAGTATTAGCCTTTGCTGTGAATAACAATCGGGCCGTTATGACGCAAAATCGTCGGCATTTCATTCGTTTGCACGCTCAACAACCCAACCATGCTGGTATTATCGTGTGTACAGACGATAAAAATCTAGAAAGGTTGGCAACACGCATCAATGATGCTATTTCAATTGAGGAAACTTTGAGAGGTAAATTGATTCGTGTCAACCGTCCGCAGTAAGTAAGCGCGAGCGAAGCTATCCCGAAGAAAATCGCCTTTTCTCAAATTTCCAATTGCCAATTAAATAAGTCCCCATTACCAATTACTTCAATTTGCCGCCCGTTATCTAGATAACTCAAATAAATTTGCAAATAATTCTCTGGTTTGTATTGCAATCTTTCCGCCCATTCGATCGCCACAATTCCCAAATCCCTTTCTAATCCGTCCCAATAACTCTCTAAGTGCAAAGCTTCGGCTTCTTCGGGTTCCAGTCGATACAAATCGAGATGGTACAGCGGAACTCGCCCTGCAAAATACTCGTTAATCAGGGTGAAAGTAGGACTTTCGATCGAGTCTGAGATTCCTAAACCTTCAGCGATACCTTGAACCAAGGTAGTTTTGCCAGCACCTAAATCTCCTTGTAATAAGATTACAGTGCCTGGGGGGAGCGATCGACCTAATGATACGCCCAACTTGCGCGTAGCTTCAGCATCTGGAAGAGAAAGTATCATCTTAGTCATTAGTTATCAGTCATTAGTCATTAGTCATTAGTCATTAGTCATTAGTTGCTCGCTTGGGGCTGCTAATAACAAATAACATTAGTCTGCACCGTCAACAGTCAACAGTCAACAGTTAACAGTCAGCAGCTTAAATGTTCTGGGCGCGGCCGTACCAACGCAGCAACATCCCCGCCAACCTTTGAGAATTGTGGCGAATTAAACCCGTATTTTTATCTTCATCCATCACATTTGCGATGACAATTCGCCGCCCCAATTGCGTTACGGCTTCTCGATCGAGCACAACCGGATAAGAATTCTCCTGAGAATAGCGGATCAAAGCTTTTGCAGAAGGGACTTTTCCCTGAACTACTACAGCATCGAACAGCGGCCGGCCGCAAGCGCGGTCGATCGCCCGAATGTGGTCTGCAACACTGTATCCGTCAGTTTCCCCCGGCTGAGTCATAATATTGCACACATAAATGCGCGGAACTTCGCTGTTGGCGATCGCATCAGCAATTTCCGGCACCAACAAATTCGGAATGACACTCGTATAAAGACTCCCTGGCCCAATAATAATAAAATCCGCTTCCCGAAGCCCTTCCACAGCCCTAGGTAAGGCGGGAGGATTAGCAGGAGTACAGCCTATTTTGAGGATTTTTCCGTTAGCTTTTGTAATGCTGGACTCCCCCTCAATCCTGCGGCCGTCAGCGAGTTCTGCCCACAAAGACACGTCGCTCAGAGTAGCCGGCAGCACCTCTCCCCTAACTGCTAAAACTTTAGAACTCGCGGCGATCGCCTGTTCCAAATCTCCAGCAATATCGCTCATCGCCGTCAAAAACAAATTCCCAAAACTGTGACCCATCAAACCGTCACCGGCCTGAAAGCGATATTGAAATAACTCAGTTAATAACTTTTCCTCATCTGCCAAAGCCGCCAAACAATTGCGAATGTCTCCCGGCGGCAATACCCCAATTTCCCGCCGCAGCCGCCCGGAAGACCCCCCATCATCCGCCACCGTGACAATAGCAGTGATTTTGGCGCTGTAATCTTTCAATCCCCTGAGCAAATTAGAAAGGCCCGTACCGCCCCCAAGTGCCACAATTTTCGGCCCGCGGTGCAGCCTGCGGTGGTTGAGGAGTCGATCGACCAATTCCTCATTCCCTTCCGGCATCAGCACTTGAGTAATAGAGTTCAAACTGCGAGTTTGCCCCCACAGAATTAACAAAATCCCGCCAACAATGATGAGCGGCCCCGACACGTAATTGGGAACAACTTCGGCAATCCACGCCAAAAAATTTCTCAACAATTGCAATAAGAAGAAAATGGGAGTCATCCCTGTCCAAATCGCTAAACCCAAAGTGGCAAGTACCACGCCGCTGGCACTGATCAGCAGCCACCGTTTCACCAACAGTCCGGGGGCTAACCACTTAAACCACTGGTGAACTCGCCCGTTCCGCAAAGAAGGGGGGTAAGGATTTCTGGATTGGGCAAAAACCTGCTTGGCTTTAGCCAAGACGCGGAGGGCTTTAGGAAGTGAACTAATTGACATGGTTAATTAGTCTTAAGGGTATTGGAACAGCTCAAGCTGACAAATTTACAATACAAGAGAGTTTTGATTCTGGCAGTCAATTTAAGTCATTAGTCATTAATCATTAGTCATGAGTCATTAGTCATTAGCTAGACTGATGACTGAGGACTGATAATTTATTGATAACATCCTATGGCTGAGCCACTAATCGAACTCAAGGGGGTAAGTAAGTCCTTCGGCCAGAACCCGATCCTCGATCGAGTAGATCTGAGGATTTATCGGGGAGAGGCCCTGGCAATTATTGGCCCTTCCGGGACGGGGAAATCTACGATTTTGCGGATAATTGCGGGTTTGTTGGCCCCGGATGCCGGTGAGGTTTTCGTTCAGGGACAGCGCAGGGTCGGATGGGTGGACGACGTGGCAGATCCGATCGGAATTGGGATGGTGTTTCAGCAAGCGGCTTTGTTTGATTCGCTGACGGTGGAGGAGAATGTCGGTTTTTTACTTTACCAGCATTCTAAGCTGCCGCGCCGCCGCATTCGGGAATTGGTGGAGGAAAAGTTGGAGATGGTGGGTTTGCCGCGAATTGGCGAACGCTATCCGGCGCAGTTGTCTGGGGGAATGAGGAAGCGGGTAAGTTTTGCGCGCGCCATCATGGCGAATCCCGATAATGACAGGGATAATCCAGAGGTTTTGCTGTACGACGAACCGACGGCGGGTTTAGATCCGATCGCTTCGACGGTTATTGAAGATTTAATCCGCGAGTTACAGGTGGCCCAAGGTGTTTGCAGCACTTATGCGATCGTCACTCACCAAGACAGTACCATCCGTCGCACTGCCGATCGCATCGTGTTTCTCTATCGAGGCAAAGTGCAGTGGGAGGGAACTGTCAGCGATATTGCATCAACAGATAATTTGTTAATTCAACAATTTTTTAGCGGCAGCGTTACTGGCCCAATTCAAGTGATTGGATAGTCAATTGTCAGTTGTCAGTTGTCCGTGGTCAGTTTGCCGTGGTTAATTGTTTGTATTGTTGGGAGATAGTATATGTCACAAACAAACTTTCAGAAGTTAGATGTTTATAAATTAGCTGAAAAATTAGCTGATGAAATTTGGAATATTGTTATAAAATGGGACGCACTCGCAAAAGATACGGTCGGCAAGCAAATTATTCGCTCTGCTGATAGTATTGGTGCTAATATTGCTGAAGGAGATGGTCGAGGTAGCTATCAGGACCATCGGCGATTTATCAAGATCGCCAGAGGTTCTTTATATGAAACAAAGCACTGGTTGAGACGGGCTTATACTAGGCAACTACTAACAAGTACGCAAGTAGAAACACTCAAGCCAATTATTGATGAACTGTCGCCCCGGCTAAACGCCTATCTAAAATCTATCGGCAACACATATGACAAAAATTAACAACTATCAACTGCCAACTATCAACTATCAACTGCCAACTATCAACTGCCAACTATCAACTGCCAACTGCCAACTGCCTAAGGAGGTAATATGCAATCGCGAACTGTAAGAGAAGGTTCTGTCGGGTTCTTAATTTTAGTAGGAATCGGTTTATTTGGTGGTTTAGTGCTCTGGTTGCGGGGCGTGCAGGTAGGCAACCGCAGCTACAAATTTGCCGTAGAATTTGCCAGCGCCCAAGGAATGCAAATAGGCACGCCCATCAGGTATCGCGGAGTTGCAGTCGGTAAAATTACCGCCCTCAAACCGGGTTCCAACGGCGTAGACGTGACGCTGGAGATTGCCCCCGGTACTTTAGTGATTCCCCGGGATGTGGTGATCGAAGCGAATAAATCGGGTTTAATTGGCGAATCGTCGATCGACATTACCCCCAACTCGATTTTGCCAGAATCCTTACTTACCGCCAATCCCGTTAGTGCCGACTGTCCCCCTGAGATTATCTGCCAAAATTCGCGCTTAAAAGGTCAAGCTGGAGTCACTATCGACGAACTTATTCGATCCACAGTCCGCCTAGCTAATTTCTACACTGACCCAGCGCTGTTTAACAATATTAAATCTCTGGCAGAGAATACAGCTAACACAGCTAAAGGGGCAGCTAAACTCACTCAAGATTTATCGAATTTAACTCAAACTGCCCAAACCGAAATAAAAACTTTAAATCAATCTGTAAGGGGAGACATTGGCAGCTTAAATCAATCTATAAAAACCGACTTAACAAGTTTAAATCAATCATTAAAGGGAGAAGTTAATAGTTTAAATCAATCATTAAAGGGAGAGGCAAGAAGTCTAAATCAATCGCTTAAAGGGGAAATATCAGGAGTCGTCGCTGATATTTCTAAAGTAGCAGCTACGGCGGACACTTCCACAAAAGCCGTATCTGCCGCTGCGATAAATTCTGCCAATTCAGTAACTCAAGCAGCCAATCAAGTTACATTAACAGCCAACCAACTCAATTCTTTAGTAGCAACCAACCGCGCCAGTTTAGTTTCAACTCTGAATAACATCAATCAAAGCAGTCAGGAACTGCGGGTAGCTGTCAGCAGTTTGAGTCCGACAATTAATCGAATCAACCAAGGACAATTGCTGAACAATTTAGAAGTTTTATCAGCGAATGCAGCCCAAGCTTCTGGTAATTTGCGAGATTTATCCAGCCAGGTAAACAATCCGGCCACTTTGCTATTATTGCAGCAAACTCTAGATTCTGCACGAGCTACATTTCAGAACGTCCAGAAAATTACTTCCGACGTGGATGATTTGACGGGAGATCCGGCTTTCCGCAACAACATTCGCAGGTTGTTCAACGGATTAGGAGGCTTGTTGGGTTCGACAGAACAACTGCGACAGCAAGTTAAAGTCGCTCAAACCTTAGCTCCACTTTCTGAGAAAATAAATGCGAGTACAACTGCCAGAAATCAATCAGTACAGCCTGGATTTCCCCGCTTGCAAAAACAGCAAAAATTGCCTGTTATACCTTCTCAAACTGCAAGGTCAGCAGAACCAGTGGCTCCAGAAAATACTCCTTAAAACATGGTATCATTCAATAAACGCAATTATTACAAGGTTCGGGATTTTTTATAGTTACTAAGTTATTGTAGTTATTGTAGGGTGCGTTTACTGTCAGAATCGGGCGACCAGAGACTCAGAATTTACCCCGGAAGCGCACCCTACGATTAGTTAGCAGTGTGCACCCCGGCATTAAAGTTATTGTCCAAATCCTATTAACAAAAAACTCTTTAGATCGAAACAAGGAAAACCAATGACGCAAACATTATCGAAACCAGTCGAAACCAAAACCCAGTATACTGTAACTTGGGAAAAATTGCCAGATGACTTTAAATTACCCGACGCTCCAGTGGAAAATATCGACCAACCACTTTTAGCCGCCGCCCTGCGAGAAGCCTTGGATTGGGCAGGATTTATCCTAGCTTCAATGCTAATAGCTTCCAATTTTGGACTCGGTGCCAAAGTTAACGACAAAACAGTAGTAAAAGCACCGGATTGGGTGTACGTTCCCTCAGTATTGCCAGCAGAACCAGGAGAAGTTCGCCGCAGTTACACTCGCAATGCGGAGGGGGAAGTGCCGGCGGTAGTCATGGAGTTTTTATCGGATAATGACGAGGCTGAATATTCCATAAAACCGACATATCCTTACGGAAAGTGGCGGTTTTACGAGCAAATTTTGCAAGTTCCCGTTTATGCAATTTTCGAGCCAAAATCGGGAAGATTGGAAGTATACAGATTGATTTCGGGAAAATACGAGCTGCAAGAACCGGATGCTGACGATCGCTATTCGATAGAATCAATGGGTTTATTTCTGGGGGTTTGGGAAGGCGAAAAATCCCAGAGAAGGGGTTATTGGCTGCGGTGGTGGGATGAGAATGGCAATTTGTTGCTGTGGGGTGCCGAACGGGTGGAACAGGAACAACAGCGGGCCGAAATTCAGCAACAGCGAGCCGATCGACTTGCAGCATACTTGAGAAGTCAGGGCATCGATCCCGATGGAGTTTGAGGGTGTAGGGCTCGCGCGATCGAACAAAAGTTAATAAAATTGAGAAAACAGTTGCGCTGTCAAGAGATTAATCTAAAAAAGTGATAAGGAGAAAATATGACGCAAACAGCAGTCAAAAACTCAATTACTGATAGTTGCCTGACTCTAAGAGCAGTGAGTTGGTCACAATTTGAATCGCTAGAAGCCGCTTTTGAGTCGGTCGGCGGTATCAAATTTGCTTACTTAGATGGAATTTTAGAAATTATGACAGTTAGCCCCGAACATGAAGAGACAAAGGGTACTATCAGGGCTTTATTAGAAGCATACCTGAGAGAGAAGGGCATCCGATTTTATATCAAGGGCGGGCCGACTTTGGGTAGTAAAGAATTAGGGGCGAGAAAAGAGCCTGATGAGTCTTATAATTTGCAGAGTAAAAAGGCAATTCCCGATTTGGCGATCGAAGTTGTATTCACCAGCGGTGGCATCGATAAACTTCAACTATACAAGCGGTTGGGCATACCAGAAGTTTGGTTTTGGGAAGATGGGGTGCTGAGTATCTATTATTTGAGGGAGGAGTACGAGCAAGTCGCTCGCAGCGAGTTGTTGCCGGAGTTAGACATTGCTTTGTTAGTGAGATATATAACTTACTTTGACCAATATGATGCTGTTACTGAATTCATCAAGTCTTTGCGGGAAGAGTTAAAATAAACTTTAAATATAACTCGAATAAAGGAGCGATCGACATGGTTCAAGCATTAACAAAATTAGTAACATTTGACGAATTTATTGCATGGTATCCGGAAAATTCCGAATACCGCTACGAACTGCACAATGGAATAATTGTTGAAAGGCCCAAAGGAACTGGCCAACATTCAGAAATCTCTGGCTTTCTCAATATAGAAGTTGGCGTTGTATGTCGCAATGCCCGATTGCCCTATTTCCTTCCCAAAGAATGTGTCCTTAAACCCGATCGCGACGAATCAGGATATGAGCCAGATGTCATCGTTCTCGATCGACAGCAAGTGATAAATGAACCGCGTTGGGCAGCAGAATCAATTATCACAATGGGTTCGTCGGTGCGTTTAGCAGTAGAAGTTGTCAGCACTAACTGGCAGACTGACTATCTTACCAAACTACGCGATTATGAAGAAATGGGCATTCTTGAATACTGGATTGTGGATTATTTGGGATTGGGCGGGAGACGCTACATCGGCAATCCCAAACAACCTACGCTTTCGCTTTATCAATTGGTTGATGGGGAGTACGAGTTGACGCAGTTCCGGGGAGACTAGAGAATTGAATCGGCTGCTTTTCCAGATTTGAACTTGACTGCTCAACAGGTGTTTAACGCAGGAATTGTTAATGAATAAGGAGCGAGTTGGCTATGACTACAACAATATTAGAAAAAAAATTAGATCGGCCATTGCTATTTCCCTGATTAACCTGGCAACTATTCAAAATCTTAGAACCGATGCTGGATATTCCAGGTGTTCGATTGTCGTTTTTAGATGGAGTGCTGGAGATAGAGAAAAAGCCTGGAAGAAAACACGAAACAGCTAAGGAGAGAATTGGTGATTTTCTGCAAATCTATTTGATGAAAGCAGATAGAGATTACACTCCAACAGGTTCGATGACATTGGAAAGCGAAGAAGGTTTAGTCAGAAGGGAAGCAGATAAATCATACGAATTGGGTGCTAATAGGGAACGTCCAGATTTGGCGATAGAAGTTGTCGTCACTAGCGGCGGAATTGATAAACTTGAGGCTTACAAACGCCTGAGAATTCGTGAAGTTTGGTTTTGGGAAAAAAGCCAATTGTCTCTGTATGCTCTCAGAGAGGCAGGATACGAAGGGATTAGCTGTTCCGAGTTGCTACCAGAACTTGATATTGCCTTGTTTGTTAGGTCCATGAGTATCGCGAATCATGTTGATGCTATCAAAGAATTTCGCAGTGGGTTCGATCGGGATTTGTAGTCAAAAAGGGCGATCGTAAATACACTACATTTTTTGTGGCACTGGCGTCCGGGATCTGAGCTATCTGCGATTAAAAATAAAATCCGATTAGTTGCAGTAAAAAAGTTTATAATAGATATACAAATCATAGGAAGCGCGACCATGACAACAGTCGTTCCCACCCTCAAAAAATCTGAACTCATATACCCTAGCGCTGATGGAGAACCAATAGCAGAAACTTACGACCATGTTTATGCAATCTTAACCACTTTAGAAGTCTTAAAACAATACCTCGCAGACCGTCGAGCTACTATTTTAGCAAACTAATTTTTATACTACGCTCAAGGTTTCCCAAAAGTCCGCGTAGCACCAGACGTGATGGTGATTTTTGATGTAGAACCGGGTGGCCGAGATAATTACAAAATCTGGGAAGAAGGTCAAGTGCCGAAAGTGATTTTTGAAATTACATCAGCAGGTACAAAGTCGCAAGATCAAAATAATAAAAAAGACTTGTACAAAAGGTTAGAAGTTCAGGAATACTGGTTGTTTTACCCGAGAGGTGAATGGATTCCCGAACAATTGCGCGGGTATCGACTGGGAGTAGAGGGGTATCAATTAATTAGAGATAATCGCAGCGATGTATTGCAACTGCGGTTAGAAATAGAAGGAAAACTGCTTGGGTTTTATCGGGAAGATAATGGAGATAAATTATTGATTCCCGATGAATTGGTTTCAGCTTTGAAAGCGGAACGGCAACGAGCTGAAGCGGAACGGCAACGGGCTGCTGAACTGGAATCTTTGCTGGCGCGTTATCGAGAACAATTTGGAGAATTGCCCGAGGATAACGGCTAAAGATGCAGGGGTGCGATCGCGCTTCACCGAGGCGATCGGACTTTTATTGATCGGGTAAATTGTTAGTTGAATGTCCTTGACAACTATCAAATTTTGTGTTATGCGGTCGAATCACTCTCAAATTTTAAATCGGGGAAGGGCGATCGCGCGTGCGATCGAACTTGGGCACTCTAGAGATGCGGTAACAGAGTCGATCGATACTCTGAAGCGGGATAAAAATACAGGTTTATCATTTACACTTCAGTGTATTCTTTGCCTTTTTGAGACTCTAACCAAAGTTGATAAGCTTCCTTGTCACCTCCAAAGGAATCGACAGAAACTTGACGTTCTGGCATGGGTTTGAGGGGAGCATCAATAGGCGAATATTGACAATAGCAGATTACTACCATATCAAATTCACCGATCGGAATATCGGCAGTATAAGTCTCAACTCGCGCAACTTCCCAATCGCTGGTGCGGTAATGAGTGCTGTAACCGTGCCTATCTGGATCGTGTTCTGCTTCCACGCGAACAAACTCTGGGGGACGATAGCCAACTTCAGGAATTGGACCATCAGAAGAGTCAAAGTGTTCTCCCAAAATCTTTGTTAATGATTGGGTGTGTTGAAACTTGCGTTTTTCCCAACCAGGTTGGCGCTTGTCTGCTCTAAAGACTATCCATTTACGCATCTTCATCCTCTTTGCTTTCTAGTTCTTTGTACCAGTCGGGAAACTCGGTTTTGCCTTGAAAAACACAATCAACTTTTAGAATAGGGCAATCAATTTTCTCAATCTCAATCAGCTTCCAACCATACTTTTCTTCCATCTCTTCACAACAATCTGGATCGGCAGCTCCATGTCGAGACTTGTCTTCCCCTGCATCGTAACGCAACCAGTTTGGATTATTTGGCATAATTGTATTGCTCCCTGTGTTGGGTTGACAACATTGGAGAAGTCGTCTGGGCGAAGTATTTGCGGTACTGCGTCCGGGCGCGTCTTTGTAAAATTATAGGATAATTGTTATAAGCTCGGCCCGCTTGTGAACCCGACAATTTGTTGAATTTGCTTGACAAATATCGGTTGATGTGTAAGTAGTTTTAGCGAAAATTTTAAATTGGGAGGGGCGATCGTTTTGCGATCGAACTTGGGCATTATAAGGAGAGGTGACTAGGAAGTCAGGAGGATAAGAGATTGGCAATGGATGACGCTCAGCTTGAAAAACAATATGGAAAAGTCCGCGTGCAGCGGATGCAGCGGTCTAAGCGGATACAGCAAATATTGGTGCTAGTGTCAATGGTATCGTTTGCTGGCTCGACCGTGTTTGGTCTTGGTAAACTATTTAGTCGTCCTCCGGCTCAGCAGCAACCTGCTAATGTGGCGGTGGCTCAAGAGTCGGAATTGGCGGCCAAGGAGCGGGGATATGAGTTAGTGTTAAAGCGGGAGCCTGAAAATCAGACGGCTTTGGAAGGGTTAGTAAATGTGCGGTTGGAAATGAAGAATGGAAAGGGGGCGATCGAGCCTTTGGAGAAGTTAGTGAAGCTGAATCCTGACAGAGCTGATTATAAGGCGCTGTTGGGACAGGCGAAGTCGCAGGGTGAGGGGAAGAAGTAGTGCAAGTCGGGGCGATCGCTAGGTTTCTGCTTTTGAGGCTAATAGTGCTATTTAGGCGTAAATCCTATGAATGACCGAGAGCAAAGCAGCTTTTCTTTCTATACAGAAATCAAGGAGCAATTGCTAGTAAAAAGGCTTGTTTCTTCAGGCATGACTGTGTTTGATGTAGGAGCAAATATTGGCAACTATTCAATTTTTCTAAGTCAACTTGTTGGCAGTTCTGGGAAAGTGTACTCATTTGAACCGACTTCAAGTACGTTTAGGCAATTATTGCGTCGCTTTCAAGAATTTAATTGCTCTAATATCTATGCTTTTCAAAAAGCTATTTTCTCGGAAAATAAGCAAATAGAATTTAATGAATTCCCAGAAGAATACTCATCTTGGAATAGCCTTGGCTTTCCCAAAATGCTAGATCCGGAAAATCACGCAGCCTATGTACCTATTGTTCGTACAGAAATAGTTGAAGCAATTACTCTCGATCGCTTTTGTCAGCAAAACAAAATAGAAACTATTCATTATTTAAAAATAGATGTAGAAGGAGCGGAAAGTGATGTTTTAAAAGGAGCATTTGAACTTCTCAAAAGAAAAGCAATTCATTTTATCCAGTTTGAAATTTCTCAAAAAATGTTAGAGGGTTTGAGCCGTAAAGCTAAAGATACTTTTGACGTACTGAGTGAAAATGGATATGAGACTCATCAGATTCAGATCGATGGCAGCATTGGCGATCTTGCGACCGATTCGCAATCTTTTTATGAAAATTATGTTGCCTTTCCTGCACTGGGGAGAGAAATATCCAAGGTAATAGATAATATTTATAACTGCGTCAAAGCGTATCGCCAAGAACGAACTCAAGTTTCGATTAATAACCTTCAGCAAGCACGCCAACAATTTGCCGAACTGTTGCTTAGTTTATCCGCCGATCAACTAGCAATTACTTATTTTTTAAAACTAGGAAAAGTACATGAAATATTCCTGAATAGTGAAATTAAGCGTGAAGATTTCCCGAAAAGTAAACTAGCATCTTTCGAGCGAATAATCCAATGATAGATAGGCTTTTAAATTAGTAGTGCTAAGAGATGGTAGTTATTACATTAAACAAGGAAATAAGAAATGTTTTGGGATGATATAAAGCTAGTAACAGAACAAGTACAAAAATATGGACTCAGAAAACCTTTTGTAGATTTAGGTGGACTGGAAAAACCTACGATTGCTGATTATGACTTAACCATTAAAACAGGAGACCAGTCTGCTAGATATGTCGGTTTGAGGCAAAGACCTTTTGACCATATAGATCCAAGTTATTTAATTTTAAATCCTGAAAAGGGCGATCCCGCAATAGAGGCTCTACCTCAAAAATACATCAATTTCTTCGGGACTGCTGTCTGCCTCAATGTCATTGAACACATAGAAAATCCCCTTGAGGTATTTCGTGCTTTTTACGAAATAATGAAGCCCAATAGTTTATTAGTGATCTCAACTGTATTTTTATTCCCCTACCATCCATCTCCTCGTGACTACTGGCGTTATTCGCCAGAGGGTTTGCGCTTTTTGAGTAAAGAAGCTGGCTTCACAGTATTAGAGTGTGACTGGAGGCTCTCTATTCCGGCTAGTGCAGGAATATTGGATATTCATACTCTAAAACCTCAAGAAATAATTTCAGTTTTTGTCACTTTAACTAAAGGAGAATTCGCCCCTACAACAGAGGTCACTTATCCCTTGCCGCAGCGTGAATCTCGGAATGAAATAGCTAATAGATTAATCGAGATAGAAAAAGTGGTTGCTAAAATCTCCAATTGTGTTGAACAAACGCCAACATCTTTAGATAGTGATTCAACAATTGCGGGTCTGCAAAAAAGTCGCAGGCAAATAGCAGATTTGTTGCTGAATATGCCAGCCGAGCATTTGCCAAATGTTTACTTAGGTGAACTAGCGAATATTTCTCAAAAGTTAGTTTCCAGCGCTATTAAAGAGCAACCTCTGACAGAAACTGAAATAATTTTTGTTGAAGAAATTCTAGAGCAACAACGCCAATGTTATTCACTTCCTGAATGGGAGTATATTCCACAAAAATGGGCTAAAAACAATTTAAAAATTAAGGGTTGGAACGTTGAAAGTATTTTAGAAATTCGCAAAGCAAATTGGTCAAGATTTCGGGAATTGCTTCAGATGGCTCAACCTGTAGCAAACAACCATGGAACTCACAACACCTACATGGCTTATGCCTATGTATTAGCTTTGACGGCTCAGAGAAAAGAACGCATTTCTATACTCGATTGGGGAGGGGGTCTTGGAGAGTATTACCTACTTAGTAAAGCTTTATTGCCTGATTTAGAAATTGACTATCACTGCAAAGAGGTGTCTGTGCTTTGCGAAGCGGGTCGTGAACTTTTGCCAGAAGCCAAGTTTTATGACGATGACAGTGAGTGCTTCGAACAAAGTTACGATTTAGTCGTGGCAAGCTCATCTCTGCAATACTCTGAAAATTGGCAGGGAGTCGTAAGTCAGTTAGAGGCGGTGAGCCGCTCATATCTTTACATAACTCGCCTCCCAATTGTCCACAAAGCAGCTTCTTTTGTCGTATTACAAAGACCGTATCAATATGGATACGGAACAGAATATTTGGGTTGGTTTTTGAATCGAGGAGAGTTTTTGAATTACATGAATAGGGGGCAGATGGAATTAGTGCGGGAATTTATAATGGCAGAGGGATTTCCAGTGCCAGGAGCACCGGAGCCTGGAGAAGGTAGAGGGTTTTTGTTTCGTCCGCGAGGCACAGAAAAATGATTGACGCACTTTTTAAAGAACGGAAGGTTTTGATCACGGGTGGATTAGGTTTTATTGGCAGTAATCTAGCCAGACGTTTGATAGAAATAGGGGCCGAAGTGTTAGTGGTAGATAGCCTTGTCCCTCAATACGGTGGCAATATCTTCAACATCGCTGGTATTGAAGACAAAGTAAAAGTCAATATCTCCGATGTTCGCGATGAATACAGTATGCGCTATTTAGTGCAAGGGCAAGATTATTTATTCAACTTAGCTGGCCAAACCAGCCATTTGGATTCGATGCACGACCCCTATACTGACTTGGAGATTAACTGCCGAGCGCAACTGTCCATTTTAGAAGCTTGCCGCAAATATAACCCCGATATTCAGGTAGTTTTTGCCAGTACCAGGCAGCTTTACGGCAAGCCTGATTATTTGCCCGTAGATGAAAAGCACCTACTGCGCCCCGTAGATGTCAATGGCATCAATAAAATGGCTGGAGAATGGTATCATATTCTCTATAATAATGTTTACGGCATTCGCTCCTGCGCTCTGCGGTTAACCAACACCTACGGTTCCCGGATGCGAGTAAAAGATGCTCGTCAAACCTTCTTAGGCATCTGGATTCGCTTGCTAGTTGAAGGCAAACCTTTTGAAGTTTGGGGAGGTGAGCAATTGCGAGATTTTACCTATGTAGATGATGCTGTAGATGCCATGCTAATAGTAGCGGCTAGTGAGGAAGCCAAAGGGCAAGCTTTTAATCTGGGCGGCGATTGCGTGATTAGCCTGAAGGATACAGCAGAATTGTTGATTAAAGCCAATGGGGGCGGAGAATTCACAGTTCGTTCTTTTCCAGCGGAACGCAAACTGATTGATATTGGGGATTACTATGCAGACGATAGATTGATTCGCGAACTGTTGGGATGGAAACCCAAAGTTTCTTTACTAGAAGGACTAAGCCGGACGATCGCTTTTTATCGGGAACATCTACCGCATTATTTATGAATTATGGCCAACGAAACCGTCATTTTCCAATCCAATCCCAAAGCTAATTACCAGGCTCACAAGGCGGAAATTGATGCAGCGATTCACCGAGTTCTAGACAGCGGGTGGTACATTCTCGGTCGAGAAGTTGAAGCTTTCGAGCAAGAATTCGCTGCTTATATTAGCGCGAGTCATTGCATAGGAGTTGCTAACGGCACAGATGCTTTAGAAATAGCGCTGCGTGCCTGTGGCATTGGCAGCGGGGATGCTGTGATTACAGTATCTCATACTGCGGTAGCAACAGTTGCAGCGATAGAATTAACGGGGGCAATGCCTGTACTCGTGGACGTTGACCCAGTTACTTTTACAATGGAGCCGAATTATCTAGAGGAAGCGATCGCCCAAACTCGCCAAAACTCATCTCTGGGTAATCTTAAAGCTGTTATCCCCGTTCACCTCTACGGCCATCCAGCGGATATGCCAGCAATTGTAGAGATTGCCCGCCGCCACGACTTGTATGTGATTGAAGACTGCGCTCAATCTCACGGCGCAACAATTGAGGGGCGCAAAACAGGCATCTGGGGAGACTTAGGGACTTTTAGTTTCTACCCAACCAAAAACCTGGGAGCTTTGGGAGATGGCGGTGCTGTCGTCACGAATCAGGCTCCATTAGCAGAAAAAGTGCGGAGTTTGCAACAATATGGTTGGCGGGAGCGCTATATCAGCGATATTCCCGGCATGAATACCCGCTTAGATGAGCTGCAAGCAGCGATTTTGCGCGTGAAGCTGGCACAGCTTGAGAAAGAGAATTACCGCAGGCAGCAAATTGCTTGCCACATCTATGATAGTTGGCTTTTCAATACCCCTCTGAAACTGCCCCAAAAATGTGGGAATATCGATCATGTATACCATCAATATGTTGTGCGCGACAAAAAGAGGGATGACCTTAGAGCCTTTTTGAAGGATAATTCAATTGGCACTTTGATTCACTACCCATTGCCAGTTCACTTACAACCTGCTTATCATGGGAGGGTAGCGATCGCTGGCCTGGGACTAGAAGTCACAGAACAAATAGGACGGGAGATTTTGAGCTTACCGATGTATCCTCAATTGAGCAACGAGCAGGTTCAGCATGTGAGTGAAAAGATTATTTCGTGGTATCAAAAAATAGCGAACAAGGCATAATGTACTACTATTGCAGTTATTTCGACCATCGCTACCTGCCAAGAGGACTGGCACTTTATCGCTCATTAAAGCAGCATTGTCCCGAATTTAAATGGTGGGTGTTGTGCTTGAGCAAAACTTGTTATGACGTTCTTTCTGAGTTAGCTCTACCAGATATCCACTTAATTGCTCTCGAAGAATTTGAGCGGGGAGATGAAGCCCTTCTCGCTGCTAAGCAAAACCGCACCGTGGTTGAATACTACTTCACCTGTACTCCTTCTTTACCCTTATTTATCTTCAGAAATTACCCTGAAGTCGATTTAATAACTTATCTTGACTCCGACCTTTTCTTTTATTCGAGTGTAGAACCAATTTATGAAGAACTTGGTGAGCAATCGGTCGGAATTATTGAACACCGTTTCTCGCCAGAACGCATCCACTTAAAAGTATTTGGAATTTACAATGTGGGGTGGGAGTCGTTTCGACGGGACGCAAATGGTTTAAGCTGTCTGCAATGGTGGCGGGAACGATGTATTGAATGGTGTTACGATCGACCAGAAGACGATCGCTTTGCCGATCAAAAATACTTAGATGACTGGCCAACTCGTTTTCCAGGCGTGGTAGTCTTGCAACACAAGGGAGCCAACGTAGCTCATTGGAATACTAACAATTACCAAATTTATGGTGAGGGAAATCGGGTGTGGATAGATGAGAAACCTCTCATATTTTTCCACTTTCACGGGTTTAATCATTACAAGCAGGAGTTTGAGCTTTTTGGTCTCAACCCAGATTTTAAAGTGAAACGATTTAGCGATCGCGTCATTTGTCGAGATATCTATGCTCCCTATCTTCAGACTCTAAGAGAAATAGCAAAGGAAGTCTCACCGCTTTTGCCAGAAGTTTCTATTCAAAGCACTATTAGAGGGATAGCAATTCCTGCTATTGCACAGAATAATAGTTGAAAATACAAAAAATAAAGGCATAATTTATTACTTTAACAATAGAGTCTACTGCGTAATTATGGTGTCAGACACCCCAGGGTGCGGAATCTGGGTTACATACTGTTACATTTTTCAGTTGAATCCCGCCTACCTACTTAAATGATGAGGAAAGTTCCCCATGACCGACTGGAAGTTAAAAACCCCTGTATGCTTAATTATATTTAAGCGCCCTGATATCACTGAAAAGGTATTTCAAGCAATTAGCAAAGTCAAACCCCCTAAACTATTGGTAATTGCCGATGGTCCCCGTCCAGATAAATTGGGTGAATCCGAAAAGTGTGAAGCTACCCGTCAAATTATTGAGGGCGTAGATTGGGATTGCGAAGTCTTGAAAAATTACTCGGACGTAAACCTCGGCTTGAAGCATCGCGTGGCGAGTGGCTTAGATTGGGTATTTGAAACAGTAGAAGAAGCTATCATTCTCGAAGATGACTGTTTGCCAGACCCAACATTTTTTCGATTTTGCGAGGAACTCCTCGAATACTACCGCCACAACCAGCAAATTATGGTGATAGCAGGCACAAATTTTTTATTTGGATGGAAACCAAATAATGATAGTTACTATTTCACTCGCTACATCGACTGCTGGGGATGGGCCACTTGGAGGCGTGCTTGGCAACACTTTGACTTTGAAATGAAGCAATGGCCAGAATGTCGAGATCGAAACTGGCTAGCAGAATTTTTACAAGATTATGAAGTAGCAGAACGGTGGACAAAAACATTTCAGGCTACTTATGATGGGTACATTAATTCCTGGGCCTTTCGCTGGAAATTAGCTTGCTGGCTACAAAATGGTTTCACAATTATTCCTGAAATTAATTTAGTTTCTAATATAGGATTTGATAATCCTGATTCTACAAATACAATCAATATGGACAGCTTATTAGCTAATACGCTGGTACAGCCCCTAGAATTTCCTTTAAGGCATCCTTTGTCTATCAGCCGTGACCCTCAAGTAGATGAATTTATTCAAAAAATTGTTTTTAGTGGAGATTCATCATACTTGCGAAGTAAAATGGCTAATGTGTGGTTGAATTTAACTAGGGAGGAACTGGAGGATATCCCCCAGCAGGATATTATAACAAGAATTCTCTCTTCTCGCACTATTGACCAAGCTATCACAAAGAAAGAAAAAAATCTTGTACAGGAGTTAATGGCAAATATGTCTAATGAATTGAATGAGACAAAAGCTATTCAGAATTTACTGGTAGCGATGCTATACATGTATCCCCATCAGTTACCGTTGCAGTATGACCTCTCCCGAATTCCCCAGTGGCTACTTAACAATTATATAAAATTCCTCTTAGAAGCTCCCATTTTCTTTAAAGAAATGGGTGAATCAGAGGAATATTCTCACCACTTGCGAAAAGTAATCAATACTCTCCACACCTACATTTTTAGCAACCCCACGGCAACCAATTCCCAAGAACTAGCTCTCCTTTTAACCCTGAATGTCAAGTTTTTTATGGATTTTAGTCCAGAAAATTTGAAGGAAATTTACAAAAAACGAGCAGAAATCATGGAATTTTCTTTGACGAGACAGGGGTATCAACTAGAGTATGATTTTCCCGAACGAATACCAGCTAGGAGTAAAATCCGCTTGGGTATTATTGTGACTAACTTTGAGCCGAATCCCGAGACATTTGCCACTTTGTCAGTTTATAAACACTTAAATAGAGATTTATTTGAAATAATTCTCTATTCTACCCAAGCTAGTGGACACCGGATTGAAAGGTACTGTTCAGGCCATGCTGATGCTGCAGTACAACTTCCTGAAGACCTGTATAATCAGGTGAAGACTATCCGCGATGACGACCTCGATCTCATTTTCATTGCTTCCGATATAACATCACAAACCAATTTAATTACATTGCTTTCCTTGCATCGTTTGGCACGAGTTCAAGTAGTCGGCATGAACTCAACTGCGACTACTGGTATGAGTAATGTTGATTACTTTATCTCAGGTAAACTGAGTGAGGTAGAAAATTGCGCTCAAGAACACTATACAGAGACATTAGTGATGGTGGAAGGGCCGTCTCAGTGCTTCGATTTTGCCACTGAAGAGCAACTCCTAGTGACAACAAGTATTAGCCGAGAAAGTTTAGGAATTGCTCAGAATGCTGTAGTTTACATTTCGGGGGTTAATTTTGACAAAATTCTTCCAGAAGTACAAGCAGCTTGGGCGCAAATCCTTGCTAGGGTGCCTAACTCTATTCTCGTGTTATATTTCTTGAATCATCACAGTAAACTTAACTCTTCAGAAAAAGCGTTTAAAGACCGTTTTTTGCAGGTGCTAGGGAAGCACGGTTTAAATGAAAATCAGTTAAGATTCCTTGAGCCATTACCGAATCGTGCGGATATTAAGGAATGTTTAAAAAATGCTGATATATATTTAGATTCTTACCCCTCCTCTGGCATGGCTTCGCTGATCGATCCGTTGGAGGCTGGTTTGGCAACGGTTGTCAAGGAAGGAGAATCTGCTCGTTATCGCCTGGGATCTTCGCTGTTACGAGAACTCGAAGTAACTAACTTAATCGCTAACAGCGAAGAAGCCTATATTCAGCTAGCAGTAGCTTTGGCACTTAACTCACAGTTGCGGGAAAAAACGAGCGAGCAAATCAAGCAAAAAATGCAGAGAAAGCCTAGATTTTTAGACAGTCGCTCTTACTCGGCTCAAATGCATGCGCTATTCCAACAGTTCTTTAGCAACTACCAGGCAAATGCTATCACTACAAAGTTGAGGTTAAGACAAGTTAACCTGATTATATTTCCCGATTGGAGTCAATCAGAAGAATCACTGTATGAGCAATTGGGTGCTCTCCTGATTGCGATGGTAACTCGCCCAGATAGAAGTAACATGACTCTCCTAATAGACAATAGCAACATTTCTGAAGAAGATGCCAACCTGCTTTTATCTAGTGTGGCGATGAATCTTTTGATGGAAGAGGACTTAGATGTTTCCGACGGGCCAGAAATTTCACTTATTGGACAGTTGAGCGAAATTCAGTGGTCAGTTCTGATCCCGCGCCTCTATGGGAGAATCGTATTGGAGCGTGAGAATATAGAGGCGATCGCTCATGCAAAAGCAGAGAACATAGCCTTATTTGAATTAGACAGCTGAAAAATATAAAATTCAATCCACTCCCAAACTAAAAAAGTCAAAATTGTAGCTGACATTATGCCTCCAAAGAATTTTTGCAAGAACCTGTTCCACAAATTGCTAATCTAACTACTTTTGCTGTAAATCAGCCAATGTGGTAAATTCCATGCACCTAGGAGCCAAATATCCCTAAATATATGATGCTATAGCGGTTTTGCAGATCGGGCCATAGATTTGGCAGGGTAGGTTTGAGCTCACTGAGAGTTTTCATAATGCGTCATATTATGTAGGATGATTTTAATCTTAACCTGTCATATAGCAGTTCTAAATCTTAATGTGAATAATCAGGTTTTATTGCTAAACCCTAGGTTGACCACTCAAATAAAATTTCTATAACTGACAAATTTATGTCTAGGTAATTAACGATTTTTATCCAGATATATCTGCCACATTTGCTCGTATGCTTTCTCCATCTCTCGTGTAAACTGCTTAGCATTCCACAGAGGCGCAGTTTGCCGTGACTGTCGCAGTTTCCACGATATTTGCTCTCGCAAAACTGGATCTTTCCCTAAGCGCACTCCCCACTCGACATACTCTTCATCAGTCCAAGCAATCCCTTCCGAAATACCAGCATTCATCATCATCGTGTAGCTGTTGCGACTAGCAAATTGCTGCCCTACGCGGGTTACTATAGGAACGCCCATCCACAGCGTCTCCATTGTAGTTGTAGCTCCGTTGTAGGGGTAAGTATCTAATACTACGTCAGCTATGCCTAAATTAGCGCGGTGGACTTGCTCTGAAGGAGCAGATGGTAAAAATTTTAGGCGATCTCCACTCACCCCTTCTGATTCTGCAATTTGAAGAAAAAAGTTTTTTAGAGATTCTTGATCGGCTACTCCTTTCACTAAAAAATAGCTATTGGGAACTCCTTTAATAATTTGCATTTGCAGCTTTGCAGTATCGGGATGATACTTATATCCCCTCTGAGCAGTAAGATAAATAACAGCATCAGTAGAAATATCCAATTGATCCCGTCGCAAAGTCGGTACACTTACCTCAAAACCATCCACCGCTATATAGGTGTGAGGCAAACGCCAGATTTTTTCTGTATAGTAATCCTGGGCGGATTCCGGTAAAACATAAGGATCAGCAATAAAATAATCCACAGCAGGAATCTCCGAGGCATCCCAACCTAGCCAAGTTACTTGTATTGGTGCTGGTTTCATTGCTATTGCCTCGCAAGTGTTATTAAACGTTAAACTATCAAGGTCTATCAAAATGTCAATTTCATCTTCATAAATTTTTTCAGCAGCTTCTTGACCGCTGAGTTCTAACTTGCAAGCCTTAGAAACCTGACTCACAAACCATTCTTGTAATGGATTATAACCCTTTAAATAGCTCATAAAGTAACCATTAATCTCAAAACGCTCTCGATCGTGGTACTGAAATACCCATCGTGCTAACCAACCTACAGAATGAGTCCACAAGCAGTGGGAGAGATATCCAATTTTCAAACGTCTTGTAGAAATATCAGTTTTTATTAACCTTGAGTTCCACTGGCGACACCCATCTACCTTATCTTTCATAGATGTTTCTATTTTTGACTGTACTAATCGAGCTACTTGACTCCGAATTTTTAAATTTTCCTCAAGATCATCTTGAAAATAAGGAAAGAAAAAAACGGAAATAAATAATCGCAGCACTGATGTCTCTGATAGCTCATTGATATATAGCTTATTAATATTTTGTTTTTCGATCAAAGAAGCTAGCATGGACTTCTGCAATTCAAAAGCTAAGCAAAATTCATTCCAGTAGCCACCAGCGCCCATCAAACCACGCATAATTAGCAAGTTAGCATAAATTTTATTGGCTAACTTCTCTTCAAGTGAAAAGTAGAATTTAGCCGCTTCGATTCCCTTCGTATATTCATGGCTATCTTGATAAAAAGAAGCCAACGCCGATAAAAACTCTAGATGTTTAGGAAGAAACTTTAAACCTAGTTCGGTAAAACGGGCTGCCAACTCAAATCGTTTAAATGAGTAACCAAGCTTATAGACAAAGGGGAGTAGCAACTCCTCTAAAATTGATGGATTGTCTTTAACATACACCAGAGCTGTTTCTGCAAAATCGAAAGATGAAGGGTGAAAGGGTGCCAAATCTAAAACATTTTTCAGCACTTGTATTAATAGCTCAGTATCCACTTCTACTACTTCTGACTTGAGCAGTTCGAGGATATGCAGTTCATTCAACAGTTCCCCCTTGTATGTTTTGAGCAAAGTGGACAGCCCGATTAAATGTAACAAGTTATTAACTCCTTCTGGGTTAATTTCCCGTATATGCTGCCGGATTGCCCATGCTATACAATAGTCTTGTTCCTTTGTTCCCTGTAATCGTCGTCGCTCTGCCTCTGTTTCCAATACCTCTATCAGTTCTTCTGTCCACTTTTCTATGTCTTCTGGCTCTCCATCTGCCATTCCTATGAGCCATGTTGTTTGAGCTTCACTTTCTTGGCCCTGCAAGAGAAAAATCAGACCTAAGTGCCAGTAGTAAGAGTTAACATTAGGCTCCTGTAAAATCGCCTCTTCGTAAAGTTTCGCTGCTTGATAATAGTTGTCTGAAAGAATATATTGATCAGCTTGCTGCTGCCATGCGGCAACTAATGAATCACTAGAAATCATAAACTCTTCAAGGAATTTTTATTTAAATTTTAAAGCGGGTAGCCAGAAGCGCTACCCGCTTATGCAGGACTATAAACAAGGAGGAGTGATGCAACTCAAAAATTACTTAGTAACATTAGTCATACCTACCGCCAGGCAATCAGTAGTGCCTACTACTACTTTACCAACTACACCTGTTGCGCCTTCACAGAGGATGCTAGTAGTTGTGCTTGCCTCTCCAGCCGCAATTAAAGCCACACTTCCCCCATATGATCTGAGAGCACCACCAATAGTGGGATTGGCATTAACAATTCCTCCTGTATTCGACGTAGCGCTTATTACATAGGTGTAATTGTTGGTGGCAACTTTTATACCAAGACCCAACGCAGTGCCAGTAGGATCGTCAGCAAACTTGGTATTCTCTGCGTAGTAAGCTTGCTGACCTTTGTTCATTGAAGCGACATACTGCTTAGCTTCTGTCTGCTTGGCTTTGTTTGCTTGGCTGAGGAAGGATGGCAAAGCAATAGCCGACAAAATACCGATAATGATAATAACAACCAGCAGTTCAATCAGTGTGAAACCTTGATCCTCTCTTCTTTTGTTGATGTGTTGCAGGAACTTGGCTTTAAATTCAGTCTTCATAAGTTTTTTCTCCTTGAGGGGTGGGATGCTTGATTTCTAACTCTTATATGTAACTTACCCAGTTATGGGCACTTTAATATCACCCCCGAGCCATTTTTTTTTCAACTCCTGGCTCTAATGCTCCAAAAGCACGTACAGAAAGACTTCCAGCCTAGTCAACAGTTTCTTGACTTCTTCCCAGGCCGTCTGCTCACTAACAGCCTCTAGGTTAACACCGCTCTGGGAGAGGATTTGGAGCCACTTTTCCACCAGTGACACCACAGACTGCGGCGGCCCCTCCCACAGAGGTAGCAACCAAGCCGCCATTGTAAAGTCGATCGCCACTGGCGCTAGAGTTGGCACAATAATATAACGGCTAATCTCAAACGGCGTCTGGCTGTCAATGCAATTACTCAAGTCTTCCCTAATCTGGGAAGTCCTCAGTTGAGGGTGCAGGTGTACCCGTGCTTCCCGCCATTGAGCCTGGGTCCATTCCGCAACTGGCACAAAAGCCTGAGTTCTGGCGGGATTGCCGCACCAGAAATCAAACAAACGGTGCAGGGGATGTAACAAGTCAAATAAATGCAGTCGCTCTTCCAGAGAAGCTTCTGGCAGACTCATCGCCAAAAACGGAGGCAAATCATCTGGATCTTTGAACAAATCCATCAACTCCCACCTGCGCCAAGCCACCATACTGATAAACTCTAAATCAGCACCTCTCAACATAGCAAACACTTCAGGAATGGTACAACCTTTATCACCCACGAATAAATAGTTAACCATAATCCATCCCTCATCCTGTGCCAAATCGGCATTCCACCCTGCCGCCTTGATCTCTATTTCATCTCTCAAGGCTTCCATTGTTTGCCGGACTATTTCTATCTCCACTTCTCCCGGGCTTCCATTCATTAATCCCATTGCTTTGAAAACAGCTTGAGCGCGAAATACTCCGGCTCTACCATTTGAACTGTGAAGGTTGGTGCGGATGATGCCATCCGTCGCAAGAACTGATTTCATCGCTTGCAATCCAGCAACAGTGTCGGGCAAGAGATACAGAACTTCGTCAGCATTGATATAGTCAAACTGTAACCCTAAACTTGGTAATTCTTCTATCTTCAAAGCATAAAACTCTGCATTAGCAACCCCATGATACTGTAAACGTTGCTCGGCTAGTTTCACAGATTCTTCTGATAAATCGATGCCTACTATCTTCGCTCCTGGATTGGCTATAGCTAAAACCAAGGATTTATAACCTGTGCCGCATCCCGCATCTAGGATAACTTTACCTTCTGTATTGATAATTTTTCTATTTCTGAAGTAGTAAGCAGTTACAAGATTATGAAGATAGAGCAATTCACTGTTATCTTTTGGAGATTCTTCCAGCGGGATTCTGGGATAAGGAGTATTGTCAAATTGCTGGCGAATTTTCTCGATTAATTCTAAATTTTGGTGATCCATTTTCAATTACGCTCAACGCTGGCAAATTACCTTAGTATCTCAGAAAATAGCCGATCGCCCGCCCACCCGCAACACATACTTGCAATAATACTCTCAAAACCCGATCGCCGAACCTACCACCACCTCTATGAACACCAACATCAGCCCCATCCTCAAAGTATTCACCTTTTCCGCCGCCCTTTCCCTGGCCATCAAGTACGCAGGGCCTAGCTTATCCATCCCCTCTACCGACCTCAACGCCCTGATCGCCGTCTTTACCCCCAGTATCATCCTAGCTGCGATCCTCGGCTGGCGATCGCGCCAACAGCAGCAGTAAAGACGCCATCAAAAAGTGCGATCGATCTACACTAGGTCTAAAGACTGTGTTTTTGCCCAAATCTTAATTCCCGGCACAACGCAACCAAACTTGAGGCACTCACCATGATTCAAATCATACCTGTATTAGTAACATTCGATGAATTCATTGACTGGTATCCTGAGAACTCATAATACCCCTACGAACTGCACAATGGAGAAATTGTTGAGACGCCAAAAGCAACAGGTAAACATTCTGAAGTGGCCGGTTTTACGGTCCAGAAAATCGGAATAGAGATTGAGCGTCTTAATTTGCCTACTTCATCCCAAAAGAATGCGTCATCAAACCCATGCACCAGGGGTAACGCATCTTATTGAACACTGTTCATCAGTGGTGAGTAAATTTTGAGATAAATTCACCATTTTTAGAAGCTACAGACACGCTTTCTAATGACTTTTTAGATAAAATAGGAACTGATTAATGGTGGTTTTGACTTAATGCTATTTTTGAGACAATAAAAATATTACAACCACTGTTTACAAGTTGTATAATAGTTACTAATGAGTTATTCGTGAGAATTTAGTTAACTGCAACAGCCAAAATCTTAGTCAAATATTCATCATCCCACCCGGCTCGAAGTCGCTTATTTCTTGCTCCGGTTTTTGAGGTTTTTTCTTGATTCAAAAGATTAAGCGAGATGTGTCTAATCATAGCAAAGTTTTGCGGAGCATTATCTTTTCTAATCCGACAATCATCTTCACGAAAACCCACATCTAATACCCAATGTAAAGAATTTTCAATTTCCCAATGGCTGCGGACTGATTCACCAAGTTTTTGAGCATCATTTGATAAACTACTAAGGAATGAAAATTTAATAACACAAGCAAGGTATAATAAACAAATGAGTGAATATCAATGTACTTGACATTTCAT